>NZ_JALJRI010000117.1:0-152327 GCF_024519795.1 Micrococcus sp. Mcc89
CGCCGACGGCGAGGTGGTGCGCGTGGTGCCCGGCGAGGGCGAGCGTCACCGCTACGACACGCACGTGCAGCTGATCGTGGCCACCGGCGGGTCCGACGCCGCGCCGACCCGCGAGGCGTCCCAGCCCGCCTCGGAGCCGGAGCCCAGCGCGTCGGAGGAGCCGAGCACCGGGCCGAGCCCATCGGCCTCGGACGAGCCCAGCCCGTCCCCCACCGCCGAATCCCCGACGGCCACCGCCGACCCGGAGCCCACGCCGGAGCCGTCCGAGGAGCCGACGACGCCCACGGGGGATCCGACGACGGAGTCCTCCGGGGAGTCCACGGCGCCGACGGGCGAGCCCACCACCGACCCGTCCGCTGACGCGCGTGGCGCGGAGGCCTCGTCCGCCGACGCCACGCCCTCCGCCTGAGCGGCGGGCGGGACGAGCACGCGGACGTGTCTGTGGACGAGCAGAGGACCCTGAACGGGCGGTACCGGATCGGTGAGCTGATCGGGCGCGGCGGCATGGCGGACGTCTTCCGCGGCGAGGACCTGCGGCTGCACCGCCCGGTGGCGGTCAAGCTGATGCGCCGGGACCTGGCGCGCGATCCGCACTTCCAGGCGCGCTTCCGCAAGGAGGCACGCTCGGCGGCCTCCCTGAACCACCCCTCGATCGTCTCCGTGTACGACACGGGCGAGGTCTCCCTCGAGGACGGCCTCCATCCGGTGGACTGCCCGTTCCTGGTGATGGAGCTCGTCTCCGGCCGGACGCTGCGGGAGATCCTGCACGCCGAGGGCGCCGTGGGCACGGATCGTGCCGTGGCCTGGACCCGGGGCCTGCTGGAAGCGCTCGAGCACGCGCACGAGGAGGGCATCGTCCACCGCGACGTGAAGCCCGCGAACGTCATGGTCACGGAGACGGGCGCCGTGAAGGTGATGGACTTCGGGATCGCCCATGCGCTGGCCGACACCTCCGCCACCACGTCGCAGACCCAGGCCGTGGTGGGCACGGCCCTCTACCTGGCCCCGGAGCAGGCGACGGGCCGCACCGTGGACGGCCGCGCCGACCTCTACGCGGCCGGCTGCCTGCTGTTCGAGCTGCTCACGGGCCGACCCCCCTTCACGGGTGACACGCCGCTGGCCGTGGCCTATCAGCACGTGCGCGAGGAGCCGCCGGCGCCCTCCGACGTCGACCCCGACCTGCCGCCCGCGTTCGACTCCGTGGTGTTGCGCGCCCTGCGCAAGGATCCGGAGGACCGGTTCGCCACCGGCACCGCGTTCCTCGCGGCCCTCGAGGAGGCCGCCGCGGATCCGCACGTCGGCCCCGGCCGTCACACCCCGCCGCTCGATCCCGTCCCTCCCGCCCTCGTCGGCGCGGTGCTGGGCGCCACGCCCGCGGAGCACGGGGCCGACGACGCCGACGTGCCGACGGCCGCGGTCCCGCTGACCCGGCCGACGCCCTCCGTCCCGGCCGAGCCGGGCACCGCACAGCCCCAGGCGGCGAACCACGCCGTCGCGGGTGCGGGACTGCCCGGCGCCGCCTCGGCCGCGCAGCTGGCCGCCGCCGCCGCCATGGACGGCCCCCGCCCGGTGACGGCCGGCCAGCCGGTGACGCCCGGTGCGGCCGCGACGCCCCGGCCCGAGCCGCCACCTGGGGACACGCCGGCGACGGCCACGCCCCGTCGCGTCCGCCGGCGCACGCTCCTGGCGGCCGGCGTGGTCCTGGTGGCGCTGGCCCTGGTCCTGGCGCCGTGGCTCGCGGCGGCCCTGCGCAACACCGTGGAGGTGCCCGCGGTGGTGGGGCTGCAGCAGGACGAGGCGGTCGTGGCGCTCGAGGACGCAGGTCTGGTGGCCGTCGTCTCGTCCGCGTACATTGCCGACGCCCCGGACGGGACCGTCACCCAGAGCGACCCGCCGACGGGCACGGAGGTGCCCCGCGGGGCCGAGGTGCGGATCCGAGTGTCCCGCGGCAAGGAGGGCATCGCGCTGTCCGACTCCCTGCACGGGCTGTCCGAGGACGCGGCCCGCCGCGAGCTGGAACGGCTGGGCCTGCGCGTCTCCTCCGTGCAGTACCAGGACGACAGCCGACTCGAGCGCGGGCTGCTCGCCCGCACCGACCCCGCGATGGGCACGCACGTGCCGCCCGGCTCCTCCGTGGTGCTGCACCTGTCCAGCGGCATGGTCGCCGTGCCGGACGTGGTGGGGATGAGCGCTCCGGACGCGCGGCGTCAGCTGGCGTTGAGCGCCCCCGAGCTGCGCGTGCGGATCCAGGACGAGGACGGCGCGACCACCGACGTCGGCACGGTCGTGGCCCAGGATCCGCCCGCCGGCGTCCGCGTGGACAACCGTTCCTCCCTGACCCTGACGGCTTCCTCGTGGATCGCGCCCACGGCCGAGCCCTCCGAGCCGGCGCCGCCGTCCAGTGAGGCGCCCGAACCCACGCCGTCGGCGTCCGCGCCACCGAGCCCCCCGCCGTCGGAGAGCCCCGAGCCCTCCGAGAGCGCGGAGCCCTCCGCGAGCGCGGAGCCGTCACCCTCGCCGTCCGCCTCGGCCACGCCCACCCCCGAGCCGACGGCGACCGCGACGCCGTCGCCGACGCAGAGCCCGTCGTCGACGTCGGCGGCCCCGTCGACCTCGCCGGAGCCGGCCGAGCAGTCGCCGAGCACCTCGCCCACCGGGACGCCGGTGGACCCGCTGCCGACGCTGACGCCGGACCCCGAGCCCTCGATCGATCCGCCGCCGTCCACCTGAGCGGACGGGGCGCCGTCGGACCCGCGAACCGGGCCCCGGGACCGGTCAGTCCTGGCGGACGAGGGGCGAGAGCCGGCCGCCGCGCTCGGCGGCCCCGGAGAGCCCCACGGACTCGAGCCAGTTGCCGAGCATCCGGTAGCCGCCCTCGGTGAGGACGGACTCGGGGTGGAACTGCACACCCCACAGGGGCGCGGTGCGGTGGGCCAGACCCATCACGACGCCGTCCTCGGTCTCTGCGGTGATCTCCAGGACCGCCTCGTCCACGGTGGGCCGCACGGCGGCCAGCGAGTGGTAGCGGGTGGCGGTGAACGGCGAGGGGACGCCCTCGAACATGGGGTGCTCGCCGTGGCGGACCAGGGACGTCTTGCCGTGCATGAGGGACTCCGCGTGCGTCACGGTCGCGCCGAACGCCTCCGCGATGGCCTGGTGCCCCAGGCACACCCCGAAGAGCGGGCGGCCGCCGTCGGCGGCGGAGCGGATGAGGTCGAGGGAGACACCGGCGTCGGCGGGTGCGCCCGGCCCGGGCGAGATGAGCACGGCCGTGTGCTCGGCCGCGAGCTCGAGGGCGCGGGCGGGGGTGACCTCGTCGTTGCGGATCACGGTGGTGCGGGCCCCGAGCTGCTCGAGGTAGCCCACCAGGGTGTAGACGAAGCTGTCGTAGTTGTCGACGACGAGGACGGAGACCTCGGGGCTCTGCACGGGGGCGCTCTTTCCTCCCCGCCGCGTGGGAGCGGGGTGCATAGACTGGCCGGGCACGTCGCTGACCCCGGTCCTGGGCAGGTCAGCAGGATACCGTCCCCGCCCCGGTCTCCGCCGGTGGGGGCGCCCATCACCCCCCCACCCGAGGAGAAGACCCGTGGCAGCACCCGCCGGCAAGCGCAAGGACTCGGCCCGTCGGAAGCGCGAGGAGCTCGAGGCCGCGCGCCGCAGCCGCTCCGCCGTGCGGACGGACCTCGGGGACGTGGACCCGGGTCCGAAGCCCCTCTCCCCCGGGTACAAGGTCGTGATGTTCGGCCTGCTGATCCTCGGCCTGCTCTGGATCATCGTCTACTACCTGACCCAGGGCCTCTTCCCGATCGTGCAGATCGGCGGCTGGAACATCCTCGTGGGCTTCGGCATCGCGCTCGTCGGGTTCCTGATGATGTCCCGCTGGAGCGAATGACACGCGTGTAGTTCTCCACAGCGGTGGACAACCCTGTGGATGGCCGATCCGCACGATCCCGCCCGGAGACGAGTTGTCCCCGGAGTTGTCCACAGGTGTGGACACCCCTGTGGGAAGAAGTGCACACCCGGCTGTGGAGAACTCCGGGGACGGTCGGGGACGACGGTCTAGCCGAGCAGGCCGGCCACCGTGACCCGTGCGGCGCCGAGCACCGTGAGCGCCGCCAGCGCCGCCGCCACGACCACGAGGCCGGCTGCCTGGGCGCCCACGGACGGCACGCGCGCGCGGCCGGGCCGCAGCCCGCCGGCCAGGGAGAACACGACGGCGACGACGGCGCCCGTCAGCAGCCCGCCCACGTGCACCTGCCAGGCCACCCCGGGCAACAGGAACGAGAACACGAGGTTCAGGCCGATCAGCACGGCGATCGAGCGCACCTGGCCGCCCCGCACCCGGGTGAGCAGGAACAGGGCCGCGAACATGCCGTACACGGCGCCGGACGCCCCGACGACGGGCTGCAGCGGGTCCGAGACCCACAGCGCGAACACCGCGCCGCCCACGGCGGAGAGCACGTAGAGAGCGAGGAACCGCCACCAGCCCAGCGCGGGCTCGAGCACGCGCCCGATCACCCACAGCGCGAGCATGTTCAGCAGCAGGTGCGTGGGACCGGAGACGTCGTGCACGAGCGCGTAGGAGGCCATCCGCCACGGCTCCATGCCGTACGGGGACGTGTAGAGCCCGGCGTACCAGAGCGCCTCGGTCACGCCGGACGCCTGATCCCGGGTCATCCACTGCGCCGCGTAGACCACCACCGTGACCGCCAGCAGGATCCAGGTGACGGGCGAGGCGGCGAAGCCCGTCCGCCGTCGGGCCGGGACCGTCGCGGCGGCGCCGGCAGCGGGAGCCGCCGTCGGACCGGGACCGGCCACGACGCCGGACGCACAGTCCACGCAGACCGGTCCGGCCGCGGAGCCGGGACGCTGGCAGTCGAGGCACGCGGGGCGCCGGCAGACGGCGCAGCGCACATACGCCGCACGGCCCGGATGCCGCGGGCACACCGGGGGTGTGCCGTCCGCGGAGTCCGGGCCGTGCGGGTCAGAGGGGGTGGTGCTCACCGAGGGGCTGCTCAGGCCTCGTCGATGTCGATGGACTCGATGACGACGTCCTCGAGCGGGCGGTCACGGGGATCGGTGGCGACGGCGTTGAGCTCGTCCACGACCTTCTGGGAGGCCTCGTCCTTCACCTCGCCGAAGATGGTGTGCTTGCCGTTGAGCCAGCCGGTGGGCACGGAGGTGATGAAGAACTGCGAGCCGTTGGTGCCGGGGCCGGCGTTGGCCATGGCCAGCAGGTAGGGGCGGTCGAACTGCAGCTCGGGGTGGATCTCGTCGCCGAACTGGTAGCCGGGGCCGCCGATGCCCATGCCGAGCGGGTCGCCGCCCTGGATCATGAAGTCCTTGATGATGCGGTGGAACACGGTGCCGGAGTACAGCGGGGCGCCGTTGTTCTTCTCACCGGTCTGCGGGTGGGTCCACTCCTGCTCGCCGGTGGCGAGGCCCACGAAGTTCTTCACAGTCTTCGGGGCGTGGTTGCCGAACAGCTCGACGACGATGTCGCCGTGGTTCGTGTGGATGGTCGCGGTGTGCGTGTTGTTCGCCATGCGCCCCATTGTTCCATCCGCGGCGGCGGGCCGTCCGGATCCCGCCGTCCGGGGTCGGGATCTTCCGCGATCGGCGTACGCACTCCCGGCGTGCCGGGACCCGTGCCACGGCGGGGGTCGGCCACTAGGCTGGGCCGCGAGGACCACCGCGTTCAACGACCATCCAGAACCCACGGGAGGCATCACATGGCCCGCAAGACCCTGCACGACGAGATCCAGCACGACGGCGGCACGAACGCGTTCGTGGCACGCCAGGCGGAGAACCTGCGCCACTGGGCCGCCCCGAAGGTGGAGTCCACCCGCGCCTGGAGCGAGGTGGCCGCGGCCTACGGGCTGATCGGCGGCTCCGCCGCGGCCGAGGAGGGCCGCCGCAAGGCCCAGGACGCCAAGAAGGAGTACGGCCCCGTGGTCGAGCGCGGGGCGCGCAAGGCCGGCGAGGCCGTCGCGCACCAGTACGGGCTGCTGGCCCCCGCCGTCGCCAAGGGCGTGGACACCGTCCAGGACTTCCTCGAGCACCTGCAGGCCCAGGCGCAGGACGCCGGTCACGACGTGCAGCAGCAGTTCGCCGCGGCGCGCAAGGACGCCGAGAAGGCCGCGAAGAAGGGCCGCCGTCGTGGGGGCCGCAAGGCCAAGCAGCTGCGCCGGGACGGCCGCCAGGCCGCCAAGGGCCTGCGCAAGGACGCGAAGAAGACCGCCAAGGGCGCCCGCAAGGACGCGCAGCGGTCCGCCGCCCTGTTCAGCGACCGTGCCGGCCAGGCCAAGGACGCCGCCGCGGCGGGCGGCCTGACCCTCGCCGGCCTCCTCGCCACGGGCCTGTCCGCGCTGCAGGAGCAGGGTGGGAAGGTGGCCCCGCAGGTGCAGGCCCGCCTGGCCGACGCCGGCGACTACGCCCAGCGCCGCAAGGAGGAGGTCCTCCCCGTGGCGGCCGCCCGCCTGGCCGACGGCGCCGCGCACGCCCGCAAGACCGCCCACGACGTCGAGGTCCCGGACGCCCTGGAGCAGGCGCTGATCAAGCTCACCGGGGACAAGGCGATCGTGAAGCGCCTGCGCAAGGGTGCCGAGCAGTACGCCGGCGCGGCCGAGAAGGACCTGAACCGTGCCGCCGGTCGCCGGGCCTCCCGCTCGGGCGGCCGCGCCTGGATCGTCGCGGGCATGGCGGCTGCCGCCGCCGGCGCCGGCTTCGCCCTGTGGCGCCTGACCAAGCCGGTGCAGGATCCGTGGACCGCCCCGGTCCCGGGCCCGATCACCGCGAACATCCCGGTGGTGGAGGCGAACAACCCCTACGCCCAGCAGCAGAAGGTCGTGGCCGAGGCCGGCTCGGCCGCGGCGGGCCAGGGCGTGCGTGTGGACACCGCCGCCCCGGACCCGGTGGCCGCCGCCAACGCGAAGGTGCTGGGCGTCCAGCCCGGGCAGCAGCGCTGACCCGCGCCCTGAGCGCACAGCGGACGGCGCCCGGCCCGCGCATCCTCGGCAGGACCGAGGGGGCGCGGGCCGTCGCGCGTCCGGGCGCCGGTCGGGGCGGGAGCCGGTGGGTCGCCGTCGAACGGGGTGCGGGCCTTGTCCGCCGCCGGGAGCACGCGGGAGGCTGGGAGCGCCCGGGATCCCGACGCCGGGCGGAGGAGTGATCCGCATGAGCACGACCCTGACCCTCTTCGGCCACTCGGCCGTCCGCCTCGAGAAGGCCGGCCGACGCCTCGCGTTCGACCCCGGCGCGTTCAGCGACGCGGCGGTCCTGGACGGCGCGGACGCCGTCCTCGTGACGCACGGCCACCCGGACCACGTGGTCCCCGAGCAGCTGGTCAGGGCCGTGGCCGGCACGGAGGCGCACATGTGGGCGCCACGGGACCTCACGGGGCCGCTGGCGGAGGCGGGGCTCGATGCCGGGCGCGTGCACACGGCCGTCCCCGGGGAGACGTTCGAGGCCGCCGGCTTCCGGGTGGAGGTGCTCGGCGGGGAGCACGCGGTGATCCACGCCGAGGTGCCGCGCCCGGTCAACGTGTCCTACCTCGTGGACGGGGCCGTGCTGCACCCCGGCGACTCGTTCACGGTGCCGGACGCCGACGTCGAGGTGCTCCTGCTGCCCGCCGCGGCGCCATGGCTGCGCATCGCGGACGTGGTGGACCAGATGCGGGCCATCGCGGCGACGCACACCCGCCCCATCCACGACGGCATCCTCAGCGAGGACGGCAAGGGCGTGGTGGACGGGGTGCTCTCGGGTCTCGCCGAGGGCGTGACCGACTACCGACGTCTGGCCCCCGGGGAGCCCTGGACGTTCTGAGACACGGGGAGGCGACGGCGGCCGGCCCGGGGACGGTCACCAGCTGAGGGTGATCTCCAGCTCGGCGTCGCCGCCGTCCTCGACTTCGAGATCCACCTCGAGGCCCACGCGGTCCGGGACGGTGACGACGACGTCGCGGCCGCCGTGCTCGATCCGCACCTCGTTCTGCCGGGAGAGCTGGTCGGCGAGGTCGCGCAGGCGTGCGGCGGCCTGCTCGCGGCTGAGGGTCTGCTGCTGCTCGTGCTCGAAGAGGTCCTTGCCCATGGCACCGACGGTAGTCGGTGGGCGGGGTGCGCGCGACGGGCGGGCCCCGGCGCGGCCGACGCCGGGGCCCGTGCGGGTCAGCGGGACGCGGCCGGGGCGACGGCGGGGTTCTCGTCGCGGTGGATCTCGAAGCCGGGCGCCCGGTAGGTGGGCTCCCGGCGCTTGAGGGCGCGGATGACGAGCAGGGTCACCGGCACGATGAGGATCTCCACGAGCGTCTTGTAGCCGAAGCCGGTCACCGTGTAGTTCGCCAGTTCCAGCAGCGAGATGGTGCCGGCGTAGGCGATGGTGCAGAAGATCAGGGTGTCGAAGAACTGGCCGACCACGGTGGAGAGGATGAGCCGGAACGCCACGTGCCGTTCCTTCATGCGCTCCTTGAGGCGGACCACGATGGACGCGTTGAGCAGGGAGCCCACGAGGAACGCGACGAAGCCGGCCACGGTGATCCGCAGCATGGGCGCGAGGGCCTGGTCCCACACCTCGAAGCCCTCGACGGGCGTGGTCCAGGAGACCACCGTGTAGGTGAGGGCGGCGAGCACGAGCATCGCGAAGCCGAGGACGATGGCCCGGCGGGCCCGGCGCCAGCCGTACACCTCGGCGAGGATGTCGCCGACGATGTACGCGAACGGGAACAGGAAGGCGCCGCCGTCGAAGATGAGGGGGCCGCCGTCGTAGAAGAGGTCCGAGATGACCGGGACGGTGGGGCCGTAGAAGAGCTTGGCCGCGGTGACGCCGGAGAGGATGAGGAGGGCGATGAAGACGCCCACGAAGATGTCGTAGTAGCTCGCGGGCACCCGGGCGTAGGCCGGAGTGCCCTGCCCAGAGGCGGGTCGGTTGGGGGACGGGGTGTCGATGGTGGTGTTCACCGGACCATCCAACACCACGCACGACGGCGGTGGGCGCGGTGGGCGGGTCCGGCGGCGGGGGTTCGGGGCAGGCCATCCCCGTCCCTCCGTGGGCAGAAACGCCCTCTCTTCTGCCCACGGGGCCCGAAGTCCTGCGGTTTGTGCCCCAGGAGCCCCCGGGTCGCCGGTTTCTGCCCACGGTGCCGGCGCCGGCGGCCACCCTGGGCATACGAAAGGGCCCGGGAGTCTCACGACTCCCGG
Source organism: Micrococcus sp. Mcc89 (assembly GCF_024519795.1). NCBI lineage: Bacteria > Bacillati > Actinomycetota > Actinomycetes > Micrococcales > Micrococcaceae > Micrococcus > Micrococcus sp. Mcc89. The sequence continues at coordinate 9,195 of NZ_JALJRI010000117.1, forward strand.
GCCCTTCTTCGGTGGAGGCAAGGGGACTCGAACCCCTAACCCCCTGCTTGCAAAGCAGGTGCGCTACCAATTGCGCCATGCCCCCGTGAGGACCGGTCAGTCCTCCGGTGCCGGCTCGACGCCGTCGGCGTCCTCCGGCAGGTCGTCCGTGGCCGTGGCCCAGACGTCCTTCCCCGCACTGTTCTCCCGCCAGAGACGCGCCCCATAGGCGGCTGCCGCGGCGCTGACCACGAGGGCCACGCGTGCCAGTCGACCCATGGGAAGACCTCCGGAGACGAACGGAGCCCCAGCGGACCGGGGCTCTGTGTGGTGGGAGTGGGCGTACCAAGACTTGAACTTGGGACCTCTTCGTTATCAGCGAAGCGCTCTAACCGCCTGAGCTATACGCCCTCACCGTCGCTCACGGCTGACGCCGTTCACAACAGGAGATGACTGTACAGGAACGCCGACGCCCCGCGCAAATCCGCGCGGGGCGTCGTCGAGGGTCTGCTCAGTCGTCCGTCAGCGTGACGCCGAGGCCGCCCACGAGGCTCGCGCAGAGGTTGTAGAGCAGCGCGGCCACGGTGGCCAGGGCGGTCAGCAGGATGACGTTGACCACGGCCAGCACGGTGGCCAGCGAGGTCACGGTGCTCAGCGGGGCCAGGGACGCCACGGTGTAGCGCCCGGCCTCGGAGCCGAGCACGGTGCCGATCACGTCGTTGACCCTGTCGAAGATCCCGAGGACGTCGGACAGCGAGTACAGCGCCACCGCCGCCACCACCGTGAGGATGCCCAGCGCCACCGAGAGCAGGAACGCCAGCTTCAGCACGGACCACGGGTCCACCCGGGTCAGGACCAGGCGGGCGCGGCGCACCTTGGCCTTCGGGACGGCGCGGACCAGGTCCTCCTGCGAGGACCCGCTGGCCTTGCGCACCGGGCGGCCGGACCGCGGCTCGGCGGCCTTCCCGGTGCTCCGCCCCTGGCCGGGACGCGACGACGCGGACGTGCTCACTGCTCTCCTCCGTCTGCACCCTCACCGGCGTCCTGCGTCAGGGCGTCCTCCGGTGCGGCTACGGGGTCGGTCGGGTCGATGTCTGCGTCCAAGGGTACATCCGGCCCCGCCTCGGCCTCGGCGTCCGCCTTCGCCTCCATCTCCTGCTCATTGTTCAGGGTGACGGCGACGATCCGGTCCCGCTTGTCCGGCTTGGCGAAGATCACGCCCATCGTGTCGCGGCCCTTGGCCGGCACGCCGGCGACGGCGGAGCGCACCACCTTGCCCGAGGCCATCACCACGAGGACCTCCTGGTCCTCGCGCACCACGAGACCGCCGGCGAGCTCGCCGCGGTCGTCCACGAGCTTGGCGACCTTGATGCCGAGGCCGCCGCGGTTCTGCAGGCGGTACTCGTCCACGTGGGTGCGCTTGGCGAAGCCGCCGTCCGTGACGGTGAAGACGTAGCCGTCCTCCTCCACCACGTCCATCGTCAGCAGGGAGTCGTCGTCGCGGAACTTCATGCCGGTCACGCCCGAGGTCGCACGGCCCATGGGACGCAGCGCCTCGTCCGTGGCGGTGAACCGCAGGGACTGGCCCTTGTGCGAGATCAGGATGAGGTCGTCGTCGGGTGAGACCACGCGGGCCGAGACCAGCTCGTCCCCCTCGCGCAGCTTGATCGCGATCAGGCCGGCGGTGCGGTTCGTGTCGTAGTCCAGCAGCGGCGTCTTCTTCACGAGGCCGCCGCGCGTGGCGAGCACGAGGTACGGGGCCCGGCCGTAGTCCACGAGCGGCTGGATCTGGGCGATCCGCTCGTCCGGCTGGAACGCGAGCAGGTTGGCCACGTGCTGGCCCTTCGCGTCGCGGCCGGCCTCGAGCAGCTCGTACGTCTTGATGCGGTACACGCGGCCGAAGTTCGTGAAGAACAGCAGCCAGTGGTGCGTGGACACGGTGAGGAAGTGCTCGACGACGTCGTCGCCGCGCAGCGTCGCCCCGCGCACGCCCTTGCCGCCGCGCGCCTGGGACCGGTACTGGTCGATCCGGGTGCGCTTGACGTAGCCGCCGCGGGTGATGGAGACGACCATCTCCTCCTCGGGGATCAGGTCCTCGATGGACATGTCCCCGTCGAAGCCGGCCATGATCTCGGTGCGGCGGTCGTCGCCGTGCTTGGCCACGATCTCGGCGAGCTCCTCGGAGATGACCTCGCGCTGACGCTGCGGGGACTCCAGGATCCGGTTGTACTCGGCGATCTTCGCCATGAGGTCGTCGTACTCGTCCTGGATCTTCCGGGACTCCAGGGCGGCGAGCTGGCGCAGCTGCATCTGCAGGATGGCCTGGGCCTGGACGTCGTCGATGTCCAGGAGCTCCTTGAGGGCCTCGCGGGCCACGTCCGCCGAGGCCGAGCGGCGGATGGTCGCGATGACCTCGTCCAGCATGTCCAGGGCCTTGAGCAGACCGCGCAGGATGTGCGCGCGCTCCTCGGCCTTGCGCTTGCGGAACGCGGTGCGGCGCACGATCACGTCGATCTGGTGCTTCACCCAGTGGTGCACGAAGCCGTCCAGGGACAGGGTGCGCGGCACGCCGTCCACGAGCGCGAGCATGTTGGCCGAGAAGTTCGACTGCAGCTCGGTGTGCTTGTAGAGGTTGTTCAGCACCACCTTGGCGACGGCGTCGCGCTTGAGCACGATCACCAGGCGCTGGCCGGTGCGGCCGGAGGTCTCGTCGCGCATGTCCGCGATGCCGTTGATCTTGCCGTCCCGCACCATCTCCGCGATCTTCGCGGCGAGGTTGTCCGGGTTGGTCATGTAGGGCAGCTCGGTGACCACGAGGCACGTGCGGCCCTGGATCTCCTCCACGTTGACCACGGCGCGCATGGTGATGGGGCCGCGGCCGGTCCGGTAGACCTCCTCGATGCCCTTGCGGCCCAGGATCTGGGCGCCCGTGGGGAAGTCGGGGCCGTGCACGCGGGCCAGGAGCGCCTCGAGCAGCTCCTCGCGGGTGGCCTCGGGGTGCTCGAGGTACCACTGCACGCCCGCGGCCACCTCGCGCATGTTGTGCGGCGGGATGTTCGTGGCCATGCCGACGGCGATGCCCGAGGAGCCGTTGACCAGCAGGTTCGGATACCGGGCGGGCAGGACGACGGGCTCCTGCTGCTTGCCGTCGTAGTTGTCCTGCATGTCGACGGTGTCCTCGTCGATGTCCCGGACCATCTCCATGGCCAGCGGGGCCATCTTGGTCTCGGTGTAGCGCTGGGCGGCCGCGCCGTCGTTGCCCGGGGAGCCGAAGTTGCCCTGGCCGAGCGCCAGCGGGTAGCGCTGGACCCAGTCCTGGATGAGGCGCACGAGGGCGTCGTAGATCGCGGTGTCGCCGTGCGGGTGGTAGTTGCCCATCACGTCGCCCACCACGCGGGCGGACTTGTTGAACGCACGGTCCGGGCGGTAGCCGCCGTCGTACATCGCGTAGAGCACGCGACGGTGCACGGGCTTGAGGCCGTCGCGCACGTCCGGCAGCGCGCGGCCGACGATCACGGCCATCGCGTAGTCCAGGTACGAGCGCTTCATCTCCGACTCGAGGTCGACGGGCTCGACCTTGTCGGCGGCGCCCTCGGGGAGCACGTAGTGCTCCACCTCGATGTCCAGGCCGGTCTGCGGGGGCTGCGGGGTCGGGGCGCCCTCGACGGGCTCGTCCGGGGTCTGGGGGGTGGTCTCGTCGCTCACGCGGGTCCTCTCGTGCTCCCCGCGACGGCGGGGAGGATGGTCGGCTCAGGCAGGTCTGCGGGTCCGGCTCAGACGTCCAGGAAGCGGATATCCTTGGCGTTCTGCTGGATGAAGGTGCGGCGGGACTCCACGTCCTCGCCCATGAGCATGGAGAAGACGGCGTCCGCGGCGGCGGCGTCCTCCATGGTCACCTGCAGCAGGGTGCGGTGCTCCGGGTCCATGGTGGTGTCCCACAGCTCCTGGTAGTTCATCTCGCCCAGGCCCTTGTAGCGCTGCACCCCGTTGTCCTTGGGGTAGCGCCAGCCCTTGGCCAGGCCGGCCTCGACGGCGGCGTCGCGCTCCTCGTCCGAGAACACGTAGTCGTGCGGGGCGTTGGACCACTTGATGCGGTACAGCGGCGGCTGCGCGAGGAACACGTGGCCGGCCTCGATGAGCGGGCGCATGTACCGGAACAGGACGGTCAGCAGCAGCGTGGTGATGTGCTGGCCGTCCACGTCCGCATCCGCCATGAGCACGATCTTGTGGTACCGCAGCTTGGAGATGTCGAACTCCTCGCCGATGTTGGTGCCGAACGCCGTGATCATCGACTGGATCTCGGCGTTGCCGAGGGCCTTGTCCAGGCGGGCGCGCTCCACGTTCAGGATCTTGCCGCGCAGCGGCAGGATGGCCTGCGTCTCCGGGTTGCGGCCCTGCTTGGCCGAGCCGCCGGCGGAGTCGCCCTCCACGATGTACACCTCGCAGCGCTCGGGGTCCTTCGAGGAGCAGTCGGCCAGCTTGCCGGGCATGCCGAAGGACTCCAGCGGGGACTTGCGGCGCGCGTTGTCCCGGGCCTTGCGGGCGGCCAGGCGGGCGTGCGAGGCCATGATGGCCTTGCGGATGATCTCCTTGGCCGGGCCCGGATTGCGCTCGAACCAGTCGCCGAGGTGGTCCGTGACCGCCTTGGACACGAACCCGCGGGCCTCGGAGTTGCCGAGCTTGGTCTTGGTCTGGCCCTCGAACTGCGGCTCGGAGAGCTTCACGGAGATCACGGCGGTCAGGCCCTCGCGGATGTCCTCGCCCGTGAGGTTGTCCTCCTTGGGCTTGAGGATCTCCTTCTCCCGCGCGTAGCGGTTGACCAGGGAGGTCAGCGCGGCGCGGAAGCCCTCCTCGTGGGTGCCGCCCTCGTGGGTGTTGATCGTGTTCGCGTAGGTGTGCACGGACTCCGAGTAGGCGGAGGTCCACTGCATGGCCACCTCGACGGCCATGGAGCGGCCGTCCGAGACGTCCTCGGCCTCGAAGGCGATGACGTCGTCGTGGACGTACTCGACCTTCTTGGCGGAGTTGAGGTGCTGGACGTAGTCGAGCAGGCCGTTCTCGTACAGGTAGGTGACGGAGCGGCGCTGGGGCTCCTGCTCCGCCTCCTCCGCCAGGCCGTTCTCCGCGACGTCCTCACCGGCGGCGCCCTCGCCCGCGATCTCGTCGTCGACGACCTCGTTGGACTCCTGGACGCGCTCGTCCGTGAGGGTGATGCGCAGGCCCCTGTTGAGGAAGGCCATCTGCTGGAAGCGGGCACGCAGGGTCTCGTAGTCGAACTCGATCGAGTCGAAGATCTCCGGGTCCGGGTAGAACGTCTGCACGGTGCCCGTGGCGTCCGTGGCCTCCCCCTTCACCAGCTCGCCCTGGGGCACGCCGCCGTCCGCGAAGGACATGCGCCACACGTGCCCCTGACGGCGGACCTCGGTGTCCACGCGGCGGGAGAGCGCGTTGACCACGGAGATGCCCACGCCGTGCAGGCCGCCCGAGACGGCGTAGCCGCCGCCGCCGAACTTGCCGCCGGCGTGCAGGATCGTCATGACGACCTCGACGGTCGGCCTCCCCTCGGTGGGGTGCAGGTCCACGGGGATGCCGCGGCCGTCGTCCGCCACGCGCACGCCGCCGTCGGCCTGCAGCGTGACGTCGATGCCGGTGGCGTAGCCGGCCAGCGCCTCGTCCACGGAGTTGTCCACGACCTCGTACACGAGGTGATGCAGGCCCCGCGGGCCGGTGGAGCCGATGTACATGCCGGGGCGCTTGCGGACGGCCTCGAGACCCTCGAGCACGGTGATGGCGCTGGCGCCGTACTCACCGGGCACCTTCCGGTCCTTCACGGGGGTCTCGGGCTGCCCGACGGCGTCCGGCACGGCCTCCGGGTTCGGCGCGGCCGACGCGGCGGTCGGCTCCTCCGCGGGGTTCTCGGGCATGGCGTCAACCACGGGTGGCTCACTTCCTCGGACGTCGGCGGCAGGGTCGACCCGCGCGCAGGCGCGCGCCGCCGCCCGGACATAACCGGCACGCGACACGCTCCCGCAGATCCACGGGGGCGGGGGACGGACGACGGCCGGCCCCCTTTCACTGGTCCCAGTGTACCGCCTGACACCCCGAGGGCCCGCATCGACGGGGGTCCGCCGCGGGAGAACACCCGCTCAGCGGCCAGGGACACGGCTCAGGACGTGCGCAGGAGACCGCCCATGCCTCCCGGGCCGTCACCGACCCTGTGAGCGCGCCAGAGCGGCACCCATGGCCTCGCCGCGTCCGGGACGCCGTCGTGCGCCGCGGGGGGCGGCCCCGGACTCAGCCGTAGGTGTCGCGTGGCCCGCGGCCGCCGCGCACGGTGCGCGGCCCCTTGCGCCAGCTCGGGGCCTGCGGCCCCGCCACCTCGATGCGGGTCACGACGCCGGGCCCGAGCGCCTCGTCGAAGCGCTGCAGGAGCACGGGGCTCATCAGGCGCAGCTGCGTGGCCCACGCGGTGGAGCTCGTCCGGACCCGCACCACGGAGTCCTCGAAGCTCTCCGGGCGGCAGTGCAGCGCGATCTCCGGCCCCACCAGCTCGGCCCAGCGAGTGAGCACGGAGCCGACCGCCACGGGGGTGGACCAGCCGCGGTCGCGGATGAGCCGGCCGAACACGGTGGACACCGTGGCCGGGTCCCGGTCCGCACCCCCGAACGGGCGTCGACGGTCCTGCCGCTCCCGGCCGGCCGACGTCGTGCCCGCCATGGCCCCGGCCAGGCCCGCGCCCGTCCCCCGCGCCCGCAGCGGCGCCTCGCCCCGCTCCCGGGCGGCCTCGCGGACCCGGCGCAGCTGCACGAGCGCCAGGTCCGGCCGGTCCGGCTCGAACGGGGCGGGGGTCTCAGCCATCGGCGCCGCCCTCGCGCCGGGGCTCGCGGATGTCCCCCTCCACGGGGGCCGCGGCGGTCACGGCCTCGGAGCCCTCCGCGTCCTGGCGGATGAGCACGCGGTGGGCCGTGAGCTCCTCGGGGACGTCCTCGAGCGCGGCGGCCGTGACGATCACCTGCTCGGCCCGGTGCACGAGCGCGGCGAGGCGGCGGCGACGGGCGGCGTCGAGCTCCGCGAACACGTCGTCCAGGATCAGGACGGGGCGGGCGTCGGGGTCCGGGTCGTCGGCCACGAGCACGTCGTAGGCCGCCATGCGCAGGGCGAGCGCCAGCGACCACGTCTCCCCGTGGGAGGCGTAGCCGCGCGCGGGCGCCGGGCCCAGGAAGAGGGCGAGCTCGTCCCGGTGCGGGCCCACCAGGGTGAGCGCCCGCGCCCGCTCCTCCTCCCGTTGGGCCTCGAGCGTCCGGTGCATGTCCGCGGCCAGGTCCGCCACGGCCGGGACCTCCGCGTGGGTGCCACGGGCCAGCGGGACGGTGGACTCGTAGGCGTAGGCCGCGGCCTTGGAGCCGTTGGTCAGCGCCGCGTACATCTCCTGGAGGGGGCGGGCCAGCAGGCGCAGCACGTGCAGGCGGCCGTGGAGCAGGCGGGCGCCGGCGGCGCAGAGGTGCTCGTCCCAGACGGCGAGGGTCGCGTCCTCCTCGGGGCCCCAGCGGCGAGAGCCGCGGCTCGACTTGAGCAGGGCGTTGCGCTGGCGCAGCACGCGTTCGTAGTCGGCGGCGGCCTCACCGAGGGCCGGACGCAGCTGCACCATGAGCTGGTCGAGGAGACGACGACGGCCACCGGGCTCCCCCGTCACGAGGCTCAGGTCCTCCGGGGCGAAGACCACGGTGCGCAGGATCCCGAGGCCCTCCTTCGCCCGCACGGGGGCGCCGCGGTTGATGGCCACCCGGTTGGACCGGCCCGGCAGGATCTCCAGCTCGAGGGCGACGGTGCGGGACCCGCGGTGCACGCGCCCGGCGATCCGGGCCCGGTCCCGGCCGAAGCGCACGAGCTGCGCGTCCGAGCTGACCCGGTGGGACTGCTGGGCGCCGAGGTAGCCGATCGCCTCCACGAGGTTGGTCTTGCCCACCCCGTTGGCCCCGAGCAGCACCGTGGACCCCGGCGTCAGCTCCAGGTCGGCCCAGCGGTAGGACCGGAAGTCCGCGACGGTGAGGTGGGAGAGGTACACGGGAGCGTCCGGCCCCCTGCGTCAGGCGATGCGCACCGGCATCACGAGGTAGCGGTAGTCGGAGACGACGCCGTCCTTCTGGTTCACGCCGGTGAGCAGGGCGGGCTTGGGCGCGGACGTGAACGCGAAGCGCACCTGCGGCTGGTCCACCACGGCCAGGCCCTCGGAGAGGTAGGACGGGTTGAACGCCACGGTGATGTCCTCGCCCTCGAGCGTGCACGGCACGGACTCGTTGGCGCTCGCGTCGTCGCCGGTGCCGGCGTCCAGGGTGACCTGGCCGTCCGTGAACACCATGCGCAGGGCGGTGTTGCGCTCGGCGACGAGGGCCACGCGGCGGGACGCCTCGACCAGGGCGGCGGTGTCCACCACGGCCTGGATGGGGCTGGACTCGGGGAAGAGCGAGCGGATCTTGGGGTACTCGCCGTCCACGAGCACGGAGGTGGTGCGGCGGCCGCCGGAGGCGAAGCCCACGAGGTCGGCGGTCTGGCCGAGCAGGATCTCCAGGTCGCCACCGGAGCCGAGGGACTTGGCGACCTCGGTGAGCGTGCGCGCCTTGATGAGCAGCGACGTCGAGAGGGACGGGTCCGCCGGGGTCCAGCGGATCTCCTTCATGGCCAGCCGGTAGCGGTCCGTGGCCAGGAAGGTCATGGTGTCGCCCTCGATCTCCACCTTCACGGCGGTGAGGATCGGCAGGGTGTCGTCCTTGGAGGCGGCGACGGTGACCTGGGCGACGGCGTGGGCGAACGCGGCGCCGTCCACGGTGCCCGCGGGGGCCGGCAGCTCGGGCAGGGCCGGGTAGTCGCCCACGGGCATCGTGGCCAGGGCGAAGCGGGAGGAGCGGCAGGTGACGAGCACCTTGCCGCCGTCGAGCTCCACCGTGACCTGGGCCTGCGGCAGGGAGCGGACGATGTCGTTCAGCAGGCGGCCGGAGACGAGCACCTGGCCCGCGGTCTCGACGTCGGCCTCGATCTCCAGGCGCGCGGAGGTCTCGTAGTCGAAGCTCGCGATGGACACGACGCCGGCCTCGGCCGTGATCAGCAGGCCCGAGAGCACCGGCACCGGCGGGCGCGGGGACAGGGAGCGTGCGGCCCAGGAGACGGCGTCGGTGAGGATGTCGCGTTCGACGGTGAACTTCACGAGCTGCACTGCCTCTCTGGGGGTGATGACGGGGGTTGCGGGCCCGGGGGGAACGGCGACACGCGGGCCTCAGCATAGGCGGTCCGCGCGGCGGGTGTCAGGTCGCCGACGAATGACAGCCGTGTGATTCCACGGATCTCGGGCGCCCGGGCGGAGCCCGGGCCGTCGAGGCGCTCAGCTCGGTGCGGGGCGGCGGAGTTGATGTTGCTTGGCGGGATCTCTCCAGAGGGATCAGAAGGAGTGGTAGCGAGTGTGGATCCTGTGGAGAACGCCGTTCTACCGCGGCACCATGCGGATCCGGTTGGGGGAACCGTGTGGACGCCCGCTCGTTCGGGGTGTGCATCCGGTGTGGACGAGCCTCGGAGGCCCTCCCCCCGCTCTGCACAGGCCCGACCGGGGTTGTCCAGACTCATCCCCGGATCCACCCCCCAGTTGTCCACATTCCTGTCCACAGGACGCGTCCACACCCGTCGAAATCCGCGAGATCATGCGGTTTTCGGCTGTGGAGATCTGTGGATACGTGTGGACCACCGAATGACATCCGTGTGATTCACCAGCCTGTGCACCGTCGTCGTCCCCAGGGGTGTGGACGCGGCGTGAGCGGCCTGATTCCGCCATCCACAGGCGCGGAGGTTGTCCACAGTGGCGGGGGTTCTCCACAGAGTTGTCCACACCGGTGGACAATGTGGAAGAAGACTCGAGTCCCGGTCGAAGGTTCGAACCGGGACTCGAGGGGGCAGTGGGTGGCTCAGGCGCCGCGCTGTTTCCGCTTGATCTCGTTGGTGAGCTCGGTGACCTGGTTGTAGATCGTCCGCCGCTCGGCCATCAGCTCGCGGATCTTGCGGTCCGCGTGGATGACGGTGGTGTGGTCGCGGCCGCCCAGGACCTGGCCGATCTTGGGCAGGGACATCTCGGTCAGCTCGCGCAGCAGGTACATGGCGATCTGCCGCGCCGTCACCAGCGTGCGGGTGCGGGACTTGCTGGTCAGCTCCTCGAGGGTGAGATTGAAGTACTCCCCCGTGGCGTGCAGGATCAGCTCCGGGGTGATCTCGTGCGCCGTCTCGTCCGTGATCAGGTCCTTGAGCACATGCTCGGCCAGCTCGATGTCCACGGTCTGCCGGTTGAGCGAGGCGAACGCGGTCACGCGGATCAGCGCGCCCTCGAGCTCGCGGATGTTCGTGGAGATGCGCGAGGCGATGTACTCCAGCGCCTCCGGCGGGGCCACGAGCCCCTCGGCCTCCGCCTTCTTCCGGAGGATCGCGATGCGCGTCTCGAGGTCCGGCGGCTGGATGTCCGTGATCAGCCCCCACTCGAAGCGGGAGCGCAGCCGGTCCTCGAACCCGGAGAGCTGCTTGGGCGGCAGGTCCGAGGTGATGACCACCTGCTTGTTGTTGTTGTAGAGCGTGTTGAAGGTGTGGAAGAACTCCTCGACCGTCGCCTCCTTGTCCGCCAGGAACTGGATGTCGTCGATCAGCAGGATGTCCACGTTGCGGTAGACCTGCTTGAACGAGGCGCCCTCGTCGTGGCGGATGGAGTTGATGAAGTCGTTGGTGAACTCCTCCGAGTTCACGTACCGCACCCGCAGGCCCGGGTAGAGGCGACGGGCGTAGTGCCCGATCGCGTGCAGCAGGTGCGTCTTGCCCAGGCCGGACTCGCCGTAGATGAACAGCGGGTTGTACGCCTTCGCCGGCGCCTCGGCCACCGCGTTCGCGGCGGCGTGCGCGAACCGGTTGGACGAGCCGATCACGAACGTCTCGAAGTGGTAGCGGTCGTTGAGGCGGCTGGTCTCCGCGGACGTCGACGGCGGCGCGGGGGTCGGCTTGCCGTTCCCGCTCGGGGCCGCGGTCGCAGCGGGCGCGACGTCGGCCGGCGGCTCGATGCGGAAGCCCGGCAGCTCCTCGGCGACGGCGCGGCGGGAGGTGGCGGCGGTCGCAGCCGGGGGCAGCTCGACGTCCGGCACCGCGGCGGCGGCCGGTCCGCCCGCGAGGGAGGAGCGGCGGGCCTCGGACGAGGGGGTCCGCGGCGGCTGCAGGTTCGCGTCGATCGAGATGGCCAGCAGGATCTCCTCGCGGAACTCCTTGGTCAGGGCGTCCGTGAGGGCGTCGGCCACCTGGGTGCCCTGGAGCGTCTCGCGGGTGGTCTCGTTCGGCACGGCCAGCAGGAGCGTGTTGCCGATGAGGCCCTGCGGCTGGGCCAGGTAGACGAAGCCCATGAGGCGGGCGCTGACCCGCGCGTCGTCCTCGAGGGAGCCCACGACGGAGCGCCACGAGCTGAGCACGGCCTGGTCTGCCACCACGGAGGCTTCCTTTCCTGGGGCAGACGTCCCCGAGGACGGGGGCGGCTGCGCGAGACGGACGACGGTGCTCGGAGTCTAACGGTTGTCCACAGGGTTGTGCACAGACGGTGGACAACCCCTATCATCCTGTGGACGACCGCCCCGGGCGCCCACGGGCGTCCGGGATCCGCGCGCACCCGTTTGACCCCTGCGTACCCCGGCCACTAGAGTTGTCTGGTCCCCCGGGTGTCGGTTGATCGTGCCCGCCGGGGATTTCATGTCAGAGCCTCACCGGTCCTTCCCCCTGGTCCACCTGCTCAGGTCGACGGTCGAAGGCACACAACACGTCGTGGAGAGATCACAGTGACCAAGCGCACGTTCCAGCCCAACAACCGCCGTCGTGCCCGCAAGCACGGCTTCCGTGCCCGCATGCGCACCCGCGCCGGCCGCGCCATCCTGTCCGCTCGCCGCGGCAAGAACCGCGCCGAGCTGTCCGCCTGAGGACCTCGGTCCAGGGACGGCGCGCCCCGTGCTGCCCCGTGACCGTCGCGTCCGCACGCCCGCGGAGTTCCGTCACCTCGGTCGCACCGGCACCCGCGCGGGTCGGCGCACCGTCGTGGTGAGCGTCGCCACGGACCCCGATCAGACCCGGTCCACGTCGCCGAGCGCCCCTCGGCCGCGGGCCGGGTTCGTCGTGTCCAAGGCCGTGGGGAACGCGGTGACCCGCAACCGGGTGAAGCGGCGGCTGCGCGCCGTCGTCGCGGATCAGATGCGCCTGCCCCCGCTGCGCGACCTGCCGGTTCTGGTGCAGGTCCGCGCGCTGCCGGCCGCCGCCGAGGCGGACTACGCGCTGCTGCGCCGCGAGACCGTCGGCGCGCTCGGCAAGGCCCTGAAGCCGCACCTGCCCGCCGCCTCGGAGCACGCGTAGATGACCGTCACGCCCTCGCCCTTCGTCGTGCTCGAGCCCTCCCGTGAGTGGGGGCCGCTGCGCGCGCTGCCGTCCGCCCTGCTGGCGGGCCTGCTCACGGTCTATCGGGCCGTGGTCTCCCCGCTGTACGGACCCGTGTGCCGGTTCTTCCCCAGCTGCTCCGCCTACGGGCTGGAGGCCGTGCACGTGCACGGCGCGGTGAAGGGGTCGTGGCTCGCCGCGCGGCGCATCGGCCGGTGCCATCCCTGGAACGACGGCGGCGTGGACCCGGTCCCGCCCGGGCACCGACGCTGGCCGCCGGGCCGGCAGCCGCGCATCCTCGCCCTGAACCACCCTCCCATCCCACCTGATCTCCCGCAGGAGGATTGACCCCCATGTTCGAAGCCATCCTCTCCCCGTTCCGCTGGCTGATGTCCTGGCTGCTCGGGGCGTTCCACAGCATCCTGGAGTTTGCGGGCCTGCCCGCGGACTCCGGCTGGACGTGGGCCCTGTCCATCCTCCTGCTGGTGGTGCTCATCCGCACCCTGCTGATCCCGCTGTTCGTCAAGCAGATCAAGGCGCAGCGCGCCATGCAGGCCATCCAGCCCGAGCTGCAGAAGCTGCAGGCCAAGTACAAGGGCAAGAAGGACCAGCTCTCCCGCCAGGCCATGGCCATGGAGCAGCAGGCGCTCATGAAGGAGCACAAGGCGAACCCGTTCGCCGCCTGCCTGCCGCTGCTGATCCAGATGCCGTTCTTCTTCGCGCTGTACCAGGTGCTGATCGGCGCCCGCGGCGCGGCCGAGCGCGGCGAAGCCATGGACGCCCTGTCCGCGGACCAGATCCGCTCCTTCGAGGGCTCCACGATCTTCGGCGCCCGCATGTCGGACACCTTCATGAACTCGCTCGGCGCGCCGGGCAGCACGCCCGTGATCGTCACGGCGATCGTGCTGATCCTGCTGATGTCGGGCTCGATGTTCTTCATGCAGAAGATGCTCATGACGAAGAACATGACGCAGCAGGCCCTCTCCGGGCCCATGATGCAGACGCAGCAGATCATGCTCTACGCCATGCCCCTGATCTTCGGCATCGGCGGCATCAACTTCCCGATCGGCGTGCTCCTGTACTGGACCTACTCCAACTTCTGGGCCGTCGGCCAGCAGTGGTGGATCATCCGCAACAACCCGACCCCGGGCTCCCTCGCCGAGAAGGAGCTCAACGAGCGCCGCGCCGCCAAGGGCCTGCCCCCCGTGGGCCAGAAGGTGTCGAACGCCGAGGCCACGCCCTCGTCCGCGCACACCCAGGCGGGCCGCGGTGGCGCCGTGCTGAACGGTGAGGTTGTCCGCCAGTCGGGTCAGCGCGTCCAGCCCCAGCGCAAGAACCGCAGGAGGAAGTGAGCATGTCCGCCGAGAACGTGACCCCGGCCGCCGAGGCCGAGGACGCCGTCGTCGAGACCCCCGCGGGCCAGGGCTCTCGCGTCGCGGAGCAGGACGGTGCCGCCGTCTCGGAGGCGGTGCGCCGCCTCGAGGAGGAGGGCGACGTCGCCGCGGATTACGTCGAGGAGCTGCTCGACATCGCGGACCTGGACGGGGACATCGACATCGAGGTCCGCGACGGGCGCACGTACGTGTCCGTCGTCTCCGAGGACCACGACGAGCGCCTGGACGGCCTCGTCGGACCCGACGGCCGCACCCTGGAGGCCCTGCAGGAGCTCGTCCGGCTGGCCGTGCTCGCCGCCACGGGGCACCGCTCCCGGCTGATCCTGGACGTCTGCGGGCACCGGGAGCGCCGCAACGTCGCCCTGCGCACCGCCGCCCAGGCGGCCGTCGAGCGCGTCCGCGCCGGCGAGGGTCCCGTGCACCTCGAGCCCATGGGCGCGTACGAGCGCAAGATCGTCCACGACGTCGTCGCGGACGCCGGCCTGACCTCCGAGTCGGAGGGCGAGGGCGCCCGCCGGCACGTGGTCATCTCCGCCGATGACTGAGCGGGGCTCGGCCTACGAGCGGCGCCCCGGGCTGGATCCGCAGGACCGGGGCGACCGCCCCGCGCCCGTGGGACAGCCGGCGCCGCCGCTGACCGATGCGCTGCGGCCGGCCGCCGTCGAGCTGTTCGGCGAGGCCCTCCCCCGGGCCGAGGCGTACGTGGCCCACCTGGCGGACACCGGCATCGAGTGGGGCCTGATCGGTCCGCGTGAGGCGCCCCGTCTCTGGGAGCGCCACGTCCTGAACTGTGCCGTGGTCGAGGAGCTCCTCCCGCAGGGTGCGCTCGTGGCCGACGTCGGCTCCGGTGCGGGCCTTCCCGGCCTGTGCCTTGCGCTCGCGCGCCCCGACTGCCAGTTCCTGCTCATCGAGCCGCTCGAGCGGCGCGTGGAGTGGCTGGACATGGTGGTCGCCGACCTCGGCCTGGAGAACGTGGACGTGATCCGCGGCCGCGCCGAGCAGGTCTCCGGGAACCTCGACGTCGACGTCGTGACCGCCCGCGCCGTGTCCGCGCTGAAGACCCTCGTGCCGCTGACCATGCCGATGCTGCAGGGCGCCGGGGAGCTGCTGGCCATCAAGGGCCGCTCCGCGGCCGACGAGATCGCCGCCGCCCGCAAGGTCCTGCGCAAGTATGGTGGTGCCGAGCCCGAGATCCTCACGGTGGGCGAGGGCCTGCTGCCCGAGACCACCACCGTCGTGCGCGTCAGCGCGCGTCCCCGCTGACCCCTCCCCCACCGGGACGGGACGGGCCGGGCGGCAGCAGATCCGCACACCCGCGACCCAGGAGGTAGAGCCGCATGGCGCAGGAGCAGGAGAGCCGGGGTGGGGCCTGGAGGGCCCTGCGCCAGAAGTGGACCGGCCGGACCGCCGAGAAGGGCGGCGCCGACGCCGAGGAGCCCGCGCGGCTTCAGCGGCGCCGTCTGACGCGCCCCGACCGCACCCGCGTGTTCACGACGTCCAACCAGAAGGGCGGCGTCGGCAAGACGACGACGACGGTCAACCTGGCCGCGGCCCTCGCCCGCGCGGGCATGCGGGTGATGGTGGTGGACATCGACCCGCAGGGCAATGCGTCCACCGCGCTGAACATCCCCCACACCGGAGACGTCGCCTCCGTGTACGACGTGCTCCTGGGCGAGATGGAGATCCAGGACGTCGTGCAGGACGCCCCGGACGTGGACGGCCTGCAGGTGGTGCCCGCGACGATCGACCTGGCCGGTGCCGAGATCGAGCTGGTCTCGCTGGTGGCCCGCGAACAGCGACTGTCGCGGGCGCTCGAGGCGTACACCGCCTGGCGCGAGGAGGACGGCCAGGAGCGGCTGGACTACGTGTTCATCGACTGCCCGCCGTCCCTGGGCCTGCTGACGGTCAACGCGTTCGTGGCGGCCGAGGAGGTGCTCATCCCGATCCAGGCCGAGTACTACGCCCTCGAGGGCCTCTCCCAGCTGCTCAAGAACGTGCAGATGATCCAGAAGCACCTGAACCCGCGTCTCCAGGTGAGCACCATCCTGCTGACGATGTTCGACGCGCGGACCAACCTCGCCGTGCAGGTGGCGGAGGAGGTCCGGACGCACTTCCCGGAGCAGCTGCTGAACACCGCGATCCCCCGCAACGTCCGCATCTCCGAGGCACCCAGCTATCAGCAGACGGTGCTGACCTACGACCCGGCCTCGGCGGGCGCCGTGGCGTATCGGGAGGCGGCCGCGGAGATCGCCGGCCGCGGTGCCCCGGCCGTGAAGGGCTGACGCCCAGGCGGTCCGCTGCGGTGATCGCCGGGTGGTGCCGCTGACGACGACGTAAGCCCGCCGGAGGGAGCAGTCCCCCGGCGGGTTTCGTCGTGAGTGAGCGTGGCCCGGAAGATGGGGGGTGAAAAGACAAGCGGAAACGCTGGGCATGGCGGATGACCGTGTTTCACGTGAAACGACCCCCTCCGAGGGTGCGAGCGTGGTGCCGCCGCGGCGGGACGATGGGGAGGGGTGCCCGTGGTAGACCGCTTCCGTCTGACGCGCTTCCCTCTCCTCCCCTGGCCCGAGCCCTCTGCCGCTCCGTTGTGGGCGGGGCGCATCTGTCGCCGGGCGTGGGGGTAGCAGGGGCGGCGACGCACGAAGTCACGGGGAGGACGGTTTTGCCCTGGAGCGGGACCGCGGCTGTGATGGCCGGCCGGCGGTGCACCGTGCGTTGAGGTGCGCCTCGGGAGCTGCGCGGTTCGTAGGGAACGTCCTGGCCGGCTGGTGCGGACGTGCAGGGCATGGCCCGTCCCTGCCCCTCAGGCGGGCTCGTGGCAGCCCCGAGAATGCAGCCGTCGAGCAGGCCGGGTGCCGTGGCTGGGTGCCCCCTCCCCCCACGTCAGACCTCCTCGCCGTCGGTGACGTGCAGGGAATCGGGGGCCAGAGCGGAGCTCGAGTCAGAGTGCCGTCGCGGGGGTGCGCGGCCGGTCTGTCAGTCAGCGTGTCCGAGAGGGCACGTGAGCGGCGAGGTGGTCTCCTGTGATTCGTCTGAGTTGGAGGGGCCGATTGGGGGCGCCTGAAGGTCAGTTCGGCTGTGCATTCCTGTGTGCGGAGAAAGAGAGCCTCCAGTGAGGAAGCGCGGTCGTGCGCCCCCAGTGTATACAGAGACAAGTGGTTGAGCTGGCCAACAAGCGTCTTGACGTGGTCACCAGCGAACGTCGATGTTGATATGTGGACAACATCTGTGGACAGTGTACGTCTAGGGTGTGCGGCTGTAGATGCCTCTGCGGTGCTGATGAGCCCTGCTCAGTCTCCTGTCGCGTCTGACGACTGGGCACGGGGACGGCGTGTGAATGGTGACTGCGGTGGAGGCCCCCCGGGAAGCCCGCGGCGGCTCCGTGCGGGATGGGGCGGGCCGTGTGGTTCTGTCTTGCAGCGACGTGGGAACCAGGGCGTCGAGTAATCGGCCGGTCGCCGGGGGTTTCACGTGAAACACGGTGGTTCCGCGCTCACCTAGCGTCGATCCCTGACCGCAGCTGTACGCGGATGGAGGCATTGAAGACCCAGTTTCCCCACGAGGCGGTCCTGAAACTTTGATGGGCGGCCTCAGCTGACAGGACGGATGGAGTCAGTGGGTGGGGTGGAGCGCCGGCCGCGTCACTGTACTGCCGCCCGTGACATCGGCGACCACATCGAGCAGTACTGTCAACGGCGGAAGTGGATGCTCGCTGCCCCGACATGCGACCCGCGACCCGGCGTTCCCTCCCAGCCGTTTCACGTGAAACTGAACGACCGGTGATCGGGGCTCACTAGATCGAGCCAGTACCATCAGCGACGCGGCAAGTCTGAACCTCTCAAGATATAGAGGACCCTGCGCACGCCGGCCTCGGGGTGCGACCCGCTGGTGGGCGAGCTTCCATGGATGAGCGCACGGTCGAATCTTCGAACGATACGTTTCACGTGAAACGAGCTTCGGGTGAAAGCGCCGTGCCGCGAGGTCACAATCCCAGGCGATCCAGGGAGCACACGATCCGTGCCGGGAGCGAGCTGACTGAGAATGGCGCAGGAATGTGGCACTGACTTGCGGGTGAGCGAGCACGTGGCCCACCCGAACTCATGTCGTACTTGGATGACAGACTCGTCCGTGTTTCACGTGAAACGCGGATGGTGAAGCAGCGTTCAATTCGTGAGCTGCGCGGGTGTGAGGAAGCACTGACGGCGAAGCGACGAGCAGGCCGAGCTCATCCGTTCGGCGATTCGAGTGTTCACATCACACCGCGGGGAAGTGGGACGAGTGCTTCGCTGCTGGTCCGCCATTGCGCGTCCGATGAAGCACATCATCATGCGGGTAGCCAGCGATCTGAGTACCGTCCGCACGGAGGGCTGATCGGCCCGGGAGTACATGAAAAACAAACTGAACAACCGTGATTCTGATACCGCCCGCTCGTCGACGCGGGCTCGCGTTTCATGTGAAACGAGTGAACCTCGAGAGGGAACACGAGGAGGTCTTGAGGATTGCAGCGGCACCCTTCCGAAGCGCCCCCACTCGGAGTGTTCCACGTGAAACACTCACGCCCGCAGCAGCTGCCGCCGGCGCGCCCACCTCCTGCCGTCCGGGCCCAGTACGGACGGTTCATGCCAGAACCGAGGCCTGAACATCACCGTGCCCCTTGCACGTGTCAGGCCCTCGCGCGCCCCCGGCGGCCAGGGCCAGAGCACCTTGAGGAGTGCCTTCCGTCGCTCGGGACCATCGAGACCAGGCCGCTCACCTACACTGATCGCAGACCCACTCACTGCAGGAGGACCCGTTGAAGACGAGCCGTCGAGGAGGCCTGGGGCGAGGCCTCGGCGCCCTGATCCAGAGCACTGTAGAAGCCCCGGAAGAGAACGCCGAGGCCTCCTCCCCGAAGGACTCTGCGGTGCCGGTGAAGAGCGGCCCGAAGGCTGCCGCGGCAGCGGAGGCCACCACGACATCGACGCGGAGCACCGCGACGACCGAGACGCCAGGGGAGTCCAACGAGCCCGCCCCGTCGGCCTCGCCGCGGAAGACCGCGGGCCGAACGACACAGGCCGGGAAATCAACGGCTGCGACTGGCCGGAACGCCACGTCCGCCACGAAGGCAGGGCCCACCTCGTCGAAGCGTGCCTCGCGACCCGCGCAGCGTCCCGTCGACGTGTTCTTCTCCGCAGACTCCGAGGATGCACCCGCGGCGCGGCCGACCAAGGGGCGTCCGGCCATGCCGACGGTGAAGGCGCCCAGCAAGCGTGCCACCTCCGCGACGTCGTCGAGGAAGGAACCGGCGGACTCGACCGCGGACCCCGTCGCGGCCGAGGGGACCGTGTCCGCGGACATCGCGGTCCTGCGGGAGATCCCGGTGGGGGACATCCACCCCAACCCGCGGCAGCCGCGTGAGGTGTTCGACGAGGACCACATGGCGGAACTGGTCACCTCGATCCGCGAGGTCGGCATCCTGCAGCCGATCGTCGTACGCGAGGTGGACGGCCCCACCCCCTATGAGCTGATCATGGGCGAGCGCCGGTGGCGCGCCACCCAGAAGGCCGGCCTGGACACCATCCCGGCGATCGTCCGCCAGACCCCGGACCAGGACCTCCTGCGGGATGCTCTGCTGGAGAACCTGCACCGCTCCCAGCTGAACCCGCTCGAAGAGGCCGCCGCCTACCAGCAGCTCATGGAGGACTTCGCCTGCACGCAGGAGGAGCTCTCCCAGCGCATCGGCCGCTCCCGTCCGCAGATCTCCAACACGCTGCGGCTGCTCAAGCTGCCGCCCCTCGTGCAGCGCCGCGTGGCCGCCGGCACGCTCTCGGCCGGCCACGCGCGTGCGCTGCTCGGACTCACGGACCCGTCGGACATGGAGCGTCTCGCGCAGCGGATCCAGTCGGAGGGCTTGTCCGTCCGGGCCACGGAGGAGGCGGTCGCGCAGCTGCAGGGCGGGCTCCGGCCGGGCCGCACGCCGCGGCGCAGCACGGACGACGCCCGCCACGAGCGCCTGGACCACTACGCCACCGCGCTCACCAGCCGCCTGGACACCGCCGTGAAGATCACCCTCGGCGCGCGCAAGGGCCGCATCGCCATCGACTTCACCACCGTGGAGGATCTGAACCGCATCATGGACCTCATCCAGGGCGGTCAGGACGGCAAGGGGAAGGGCAAGAAGTCCTGATCCGGACTTCCCGCGGACGGCGTCCACGGGCACCCGCCGCTGGTCCTGAAGATCAACGCACGACGGCCCCGTCACCCTCTCGGGTGACGGGGCCGTCGTGGTGAGTGGGGGAGGGGCTCAGCCGAGCAGGGCCGAGAACTCCTTCTCCAGCGCGGCCTTGGGCTTGGCGCCCACGGACTCGGCGACCTTCTCGCCGTTCTGGAAGCCCACGACGAGCGGGATGGAGGTGACGCCGTAGCGCGCGGCGATGGCCGGGTTCTCGTCCACGTTGAGCTTGGCGATCACGGCCTTGCCCTCGTGCTCCACGGCCATGTCCTCCAGGACGGGCCCGAGCATGCGGCACGGGCCGCACCACTCGGCCCAGAAGTCCACGAGGACGGGCAGCTCGGACTGGAGGACCTTCTGGTCGAAGTCGGCGTCGGTGACGGTGATGGTGCTCATGGCAGCCTCCTGGGGGTTGTTCTGTGTCTGACGGGGGTGGACAGGGGTGTTATCGACATGACTCATGACGCCCTGTCAGGGGTGATGAGTCAGTGGCTCATGCCGGAACCGCGTCCGACTCCGGGCCGGCCGGCGCGGCCTCCTCCACATCGGCCACGGTCGCGAGGTAGTGCTCCACGTCCTGGGCGGCCACGCAGCCCGAGCCGGCGGCGGTGATGGCCTGGCGGTAGGTGTGGTCCGTGACGTCGCCGGCGGCGAAGACGCCCGGCTGGGAGGTCCGCGAGGACGGATGGTCGATGCGGATCGTGCCGTGCTCCGTGAGCTCCACCTGGCCCTGCACCAGGTCCGTGCGCGGGTCCTGGCCGATGGCCACGAACAGGCCGGTCACGTCCAGCGTGGACGCCTCGCCGGTGCGGGTGTCCCGCAGGCGGAGGGTGTTGACCTTGTCGTCACCGGTCACCTCCGTGACCTCGGTGTTCCAGCGGAACTCGATCTTCTCGTTCTCC
Organism: Micrococcus sp. Mcc89; assembly: GCF_024519795.1. Lineage (NCBI taxonomy): Bacteria > Bacillati > Actinomycetota > Actinomycetes > Micrococcales > Micrococcaceae > Micrococcus > Micrococcus sp. Mcc89. The sequence goes on from NZ_JALJRI010000117.1 coordinate 30,107, forward strand.
ATGGCGCGGTGGGCCATCACCTTGGAGGCGCGCAGCTCGTCCTTGCGGACCAGCACGGTCACCTTGGACGCGAACTTCGTGAGGAACAGGGCCTCCTCCATGGCGGAGTCGCCGCCGCCCACGACCGCGATCTCCTGCTCGCGGAAGAAGAAGCCGTCGCACGTGGCGCACCAGCTGACGCCGTGGCCGGAGAGGCGCTCCTCGCCGGGAACGCCGAGCTTCCGGTAGGCGGAGCCGGTCGTGAGGATGACCGCGTGGGTGCGCAGCTGGGTGCCGTCGCCGAGCGTGAGCACCTTGGGGTTCGACGTCAGGTCGGCCTGCACGACGTCGTCGTAGACCACCTCCGTGTTGAACCGGCGGGCCTGGGCCTCGAGGTTCGCCATCAGCTCGGGCCCCTGCACACCCTCCGGGAAGCCCGGAAAGTTCTCCACCTCGGTGGTGTTCATCAGCTCGCCGCCCGCGGTCACCGCCCCGGCCACGAGGACGGGGGAGAGGTCGGCGCGGGCGGTGTAGATCGCCGCGGTGTATCCGGCGGGGCCGGATCCGACGATCACGACGTTGTGGACGCTCTGGTCCTGGGCGGTGGGGGCCACGGGTTCCTCCAGTGGATCGGGGTGGTGGACGCTCCTCCAGGACAACGGCGGAGCCACGGGCGGGTATTCCGCGGTGTCGGGCCGCGGTGCAGCGACGTCCGGCGACGGCGGCCGGAAGGTCCGGCGCGCCGTCGCCTGGGCGCGGGGTCAGCGGACGGCGATCTCGCCGAGGCGCAGGCCGAACGGGAGGTCCGACGTCGTGCCCTCCAGCTGGGGCAGCGAGGTGAGGCTGACGATCACGTACTCGGCCTCGGCCTCGGAGCCCTCGAACGGCACGGGGATGGAGACGGTGTCCTGGTCGAAGGTGCCGTTGCCGATCTCCTGGGCGTTCGCGCCCTCGGGGGAGTCGGCGATGTACGCGAACCAGGCGCCACCGGTGGCCCCCGTGCTCTGCAGGGTCACCTCGTTCACCTCGGTGCGCTCCTCGAGCTGGACCACGAGGTTCATGCTCTCCACATAGCCGCCGAAGTTCGGCCGTGCGTAGGCGAAGGTGCGCCACACGGTGGTGGGGTCGCCGTCGATGAGGTTGCTCAGGTCCGCGTCGTGCTCGGCCTCGTGCTCCGGCAGGTCCGGCACCGAGCGCAGGGCCTGGACGGGCTGCGGGGCGGCCGCGGCGCTCTCGCTGGTCGGGGTGGGGGAGGGGCTGGTGCTCTCCGACGGCGACGGGGTGTCCGATGCGGACTCGGACGACCCGGACCCGGACGACGCGGCCGCGGCCTGCGGGGTCGGCCCGCCGCGCAGGTTCTGGGCCAGCAGCACCCCGCCCACGACGAGTGCGGCGAGCAGGCCGACCACGAGGACCAGAGCCAGCGGACCGCCGCCGCGCGTGCGGCCGTGGCCGTCGCCCGGGTCGGCCACCGTGGCGCCGTCACCACTCCCGGTGGTGGCCGGGGCGGCCTGGGCATCCGGAGCCGCGGCGGCGGCCGTCGAACCGGCAGCCGCGGCACCCGCCGCCGTTGCGGCCCCGGCCGCGGCAGCCACCGGAGCGGCCGTGCCGCGCGACTCCTCACGGACGGTGGGCGCGGACTCGGCCACGATCGCTCGGCGGGGGACGGGGCGCTGGCGCCGCACCGGGATCGCCTCGGTGTCCGGGGCGACCGGCTCCGGCGCGTCGGTCTTCTCGGCCGCCACGGGCTCGACGGGCTCGACGGGCTCGACGGGCGGCGTGGCCCCGTCGGCATCGGCGTCGGTGGTCTGCGCGGCGGCGGCCCCCGCCGCGACAGCCGGGAGTGCGGCGGTGCCCGCCTGGGCCTCGCGCTTCTCAGCTTCGCGCTCCGCGGCCTCGCGTTCCTGGGCCGCGCGCTTCTCAGCCTCGCGCCGCTCGGCCTCCCGGGCCCGCTCCTCCTCGGCACGACGGCGGGCCTCGGCCCGGCGCTCGAGCTCGCGGCGCTCGGCCTCCTCCCGCTCCGCGGCCAGCCGGGCCTGCTCGGCCTCTCGCTCGCGCGCGGCCCGATCCTCAGCCTCCTGCTCCGCCTGGCGACGGGCGCGCTCGGCCTCGGCGCGGCGCTCCTCCTCGGCACGCTCCTCAGCCTCCCGGCGCTCGCGTTCTGCGCGCTCGGCGGCCTCCTTGCGCTCCCGCTCGGCCCGCTCCGCGGCCTCCCGTTCGGCGCGGGCCCTCTCCTCAGCCTCCTTGCGCTCCCGCTCGGCCCGCTCGGCGGCCTCCCGCTCCGCCCGCTCGCGCTCCTCCTGCTGCTTCCGGGTGGCGGCGTCCGCCGCGGCCAGGGCCGACGCCCCGGCGGCCGCCTTCGCCGCGGTGCCGTCGGAGGGACGGACCCGCTCGGCGAGGCGCTCGGAGAGGCGGTTCAGGAACCCGGGACGACGCTGGGCCTCGTCCTCGTCCGCGCGGAGCCGGCGGTCGAGGTCGGTGTAGTACGCCTCGTCGTCGTCGTAGGCGTGGGGGTCTCCGGTCCGCGACTCGCCGAACAGCTCGGAGCCGAGGCTGTCCGTCTGGAACGGCTCCACGTACAGCTCCTGCGGGTACGCCAGACCCAGCAGGACGTCCGGGTCGGGGTCCCCGCCGGCGATCAGGTACGTGCGGCCCTCGGACAGCCCCAGGTCGAGCACCTGCACGTCGTCGGTGCGCTCGCCCGTGGCCAGCTCCCGCGCGGACGAGGCCACCTGCGTGGCGTTCTCACGTGAGGCCACGAGCACGGTGACGCGGCGGTTGAGCACCTGGTCCGTGCCCAGGAACACCATGTCCTGGTCCGCGGACGTCACCACGTGCTGGGTGATGCGATAGCGGCCGCCCAGGACGGCGCCGACGGCGATGGGCTGGGGCACGGGCTCTTCTCCTGACGACGGGGTCGGAATCCGATGATACGTGGCGTGGCCGTCGCGGCCAGAGATCAGCCGACGCGCAGCAGACGACCCAGCGCCGGCACGCGGGCGACGAGCGGCCGGAGGGCGTCGTCCAGCTCGGGGAACCGCATGGCCCGCAGCACCATCAGGTACACCGGACCCATCGCCACGGCCGCCACCGCGCACGTGAGCAGCGCCGTCCCGATGGAGTTCCACGCGAACCCGCCGGTGTACCCGCCCAGCAGCCACACGACGACGACGCCCGCGGCCGCCGCGGCCAGCGCGGCCAGGCCGGTCTGGACGTGGGCACGCAGCACGGATGCGAGGCCGTAGTCCCCGAACCGGCGCACGGTGAGCACATGGGTCAGGACGAACTGGTACACGTACGAGACGGACGAGGCGACCGCGACCCACAGGGCCATGGACCACAGCGGCAGCAGCGTCGCGCCCGCCCACGAGAGCAGCAGCATCAGGAGCGAGCCGCTGACCTGGACCACCATCGGCACCTTGGCGTCCTCGGCGGCGTAGAACACGCGCAGCAGGTAGAAGGAGCCCGAGCGGAACGGGATGGACAGCGCCAGCGCGAGAAGGACCGAGCCCACCGCGACGCCGGCCACCATCGCCGTCTCGGCCGTCGAGCCGAAGACGCGGCCCAGGGGGCCCGCCAGGACCACCACGCCGGCGAGGCAGAACATCAGCGGCACGGTGAACGCGCGCAGACCCTGCGCCGTCGTGCGCCGCACCGCGGACATGTCCTGGCGGCCCATGGCGCGGGCCAGCCGGTTGAAGAGCACGGTGGCCAGGGAGAGCACGAACACCGAATGGGGCAGCACGGCCATCAGCATCGCCATGTTGTACGCGGCCACACCGGGGATGGCCGCCTGCGCCATCTCGGCGCTCCAGGTCTCCGTGCCGGGGATGCGCAGCTCGCCGCGGTCGCGGGCCTCCGTGGCGGAGGTGACGTACCGCTGGCACAGCAGGAGCACCACGTTCGTGGCGACCATCGTGATCAGGGTGTACCCGGCGATCCGGCCGGTGTCCCGCAGGCCGATGCCCTTCCAGCCGAACCGCGGGCGCAGACCCAGGCCGAGCCCGCGCAGCGGCAGGAAGAGGATCACGGCCTGCAGCACGACGCCCAGGGTGTGGCCGCCGGCCAGCACGACCGTCTGTGCGCTCGTCCACCCGGCGAGGTCGTCCCCGGCCCGGTACGCCCCGAACATGCCCAGGTACAGCACGATCGCGCCGATCGCGACGACGTTGTTCAGCACCGGCGCCCACATGTAGGCGCCGAAGCGCCCGTTGGCGTTGAGCACCTGCCCCACCAGCGCGTACATGCCGTAGAAGAACACCTGGGGCAGACACCACAGGGCGAACACGGTGGCCATCTCGAGCTTCTCCGGCGACCAGCCGCGGGTCAGGGCCGTCATGAGCGGGGCCGCCGCCAGCATGACCACCACCGTGCCGGCGAGCATCACGAGCGTGCCGAGCGTCATCAGGCGGGAGGTGTAGTCCGCGCCCCGGTCGGCGTCGCGGGCGTGCTTGATCAGCTGCGGCACGAGCACGACGTTGAACACGCCGCCCACCAGGAGCAGGTAGATCACGTTCGGCAGGGAGTTGGCGATCTCGAAGATGTCGGCCATGTCCGCGGACAGGCCGATCGCCACCGTCACCAGCGTCGCACGGACGAGGCCCAGCACGCGGGAGAGGAGCGTGCCGGAGGCCATGATCGCGGTGGACCGGCCGGCGCGGCGCTCGCCCTCGGGGGTCTCGTCCGCGGGGTCCACGGCGGCCGGATCCGTGGCGGGGGCGGGGTCCGTCGTCGTCGGCTCCTCGTCGGCGACGCCGGCGTGGGCGGGGTCCTGCGCTCGGCGCGGGGCGGGTCTGCTGCTCAAGGGTCACCCAATCGTGGTCGGAAGGCCCCGTGCCGGGGGCGGTGGATCAGGGGCGGGGGCCCCGGGCACCGCCCGGGGGGAAGTGCTGGTCGACCACCTGGCGGGCCAGGTCGACGATCCGGCGCTCGTTGGCGAAGGAGAGGCGGCGCGCGACGTCCTCAAGGCGCACCCACGCGACGTCCACGGCCTCGTGGTCCGGGTCGTTCTCCGTGGTCAGCTCGCCGCCCGTGGCGCGCAGCAGGAAGTGGTGCACGGTCTTGTGGACGCGGTGCCGGGCGACTGTGAACCAGTAGTCGATCGCGCCGAGCGGCTCGAGGATGTGGCCGGCGATCCCGGTCTCCTCCTCCACCTCGCGCACGGCCGCCTGCCGGTGGTCCTCCTCGCCCTCGGGATGGCCCTTGGGCAGGCACCACTCGAGCCGGCCACCGCGGTTGTAGCGGGCGATCACGGCCACCTCGAGGCCGCCGTCGTGCTCGCGGACGATGACGCCGCCGGCGGAGACCTCCTCCACCGTGGGCAGGGAGGCGGCACCGGCGGAACGGGGTCCCGCGGGGGCCGGGGTGACGGGGCGCAGAGGCGGCTGCGGCCGGCGACGCCACGCCCCCAGCGCGGAGGGCAGGGGGGCGCCCCGGTGCGCGGAGGGATCGGGGCGGGTCATGCCGTCAACTCTAGCCCGGCCCGCGCGGGCCCGTGCCGGGACCGTCTGGCACCCTTGTAGGCATCATGGATCTGACCACCGCCACCCACGCGCTGCCCCCCGGCTTCCCCGCGGACGCCACCCTGCCCGCCGTCGTCGTGGAGCTGGGGCGGAGGTTCGAGGCCGCCGGCCACGAGCTCTCCCTGGTGGGCGGCCCGGTCCGCGACCTCTTCCTGGGGCGGACGTCGCCGGACCTGGACTTCACCACGAACGCCGACCCGGACGCGTCCGAGGCCGTGGGCGCCGGCTGGGCGGACGCCACGTGGGACGTGGGGCGGCGGTTCGGGACCATCGGCTTCCGCAAGGCCGGCTGGCAGCTCGAGGTCACCACCTACCGGGCCGAGCAGTACGACCCGGCCAGCCGCAAGCCGCAGGTGGCCTTCGGCGACAGCCTCGAGGACGACCTGCTGCGCCGCGACTTCACCGTCAACGCCATGGCCCTGCGCCTGCCCGCCCTCGAGCTCGTGGACCCCTTCGGCGGCATGCGGGACCTGCACGCCGGCGTGCTGCGCACCCCCGGCACCCCCGAGGACTCCTTCTCCGACGACCCGCTGCGCATGATGCGCGCCGCCCGGTTCGCCTCCCAGCTCGGCTTCGCCGTGGCCCCCGAGGTGGAGGAGGCCATGGCCGCGATGGCCGAGCGGATCACGATCATCTCCGCCGAACGCGTCCGCGAGGAGCTCGTCAAGCTCGTGTGCGGGGCGCACCCGCGCGCCGGCCTCGACCTGCTCGTGCGCACCGGCCTGGCCGACCACGTCCTGCCCGAGCTGCCCGCCCTGCAGCTCGAGTCGGACGAGCACCACCGCCACAAGGACGTCTACGCCCACTCCCTGACCGTGCTGGAGCAGGCCATGGAGCTGGAGGGTGAGTACGCGCCGTCGACCCCCGACCCCGTGCTGCGCCTGGCGGCGCTGCTGCACGACGTCGGCAAGCCGGCCACGCGCCGCTTCGAGAAGGGCGGGGCCGTCACCTTCCGGCACCACGAGACCGTGGGGGCCAAGCTCGTCCGCAAGCGGCTGCGTGCCCTGAAGTTCGACAACGACACCATCAAGGCGGTGGCCCGTCTGGTGGAGCTGCACATGCGGTTCTACGGCTACGGCGACGCCGGCTGGACCGACTCCGCCGTCCGCCGGTACGCCCACGACGCCGGCGACCTGCTGCCCCGCCTGCACGCGCTGACCCGCTCGGACGTGACCACCCGCAACCGGCGCAAGGCCGAGCGGCTGGCCCACGCGTACGACGACCTCGAGCGGCGCATCGCCGAGATCGCCGAGGCCGAGGAGCTCGCCGCCGTGCGGCCGGACCTGGACGGGCAGCAGATCATGGCGCTGCTGGGGATCCGCCCGGGCCCGGTGGTGGGGCGGGCGTACAACCACCTGCTCGAGTGGCGCCTCGACGAGGGCCCGCACGAGCAGGCCGAGGCCGAGGCGGAGCTGCGGCGCTGGTGGGCCGAGCAGCCGGAGGCCCAGCAGGACTGAGGCGGCGCGGCGGGCCTTCCACCCGTCGTCGGGCCGGGACCACACTGGCCGCATGGCTGAGAAGAAGGCCGAGAAGAACGGCGCCCCCATGGGCCCCGGCACCTCCAGCATCAAGGACCCCGAGGTCTACGAGGCGCTGCGCCGCGAGGGCGCGAGCGAGGAGAAGGCCGCACGGATCGCCAACGCCTCCGCCCGGGACGGCCGGGACGAGGTCGCCGAGCGCGGCGGCGAGGCCGGCTCCTACGAGGACTGGACCAAGGACGAGCTCGAGAAGCGGGCCCGCGAGCTCGACATCGAGGGCCGCTCCACCATGACCAAGGACGAGCTCATCGAAGCGCTGCGCGACCACTGACCGGCGCCCGCCCCCCCTTCCGGGGCGGAAACCGGTGCTTTGGGAGCGGAATACCGCCGGAAACCGCCCCCAACGCGGTGGGTGGGTGGGGGATAGCCGGAGGCTTTGGCCCATCCAGGTCGGGATGGAATGATCGACCGCTGTGAGTTCCGACCAGCGCACCGCGCCCGTGCCCCGCCATGCCCTGTCGCCCCAGGACGGCGTGCCCGCCGTCAAGGTCGGCACGCGGGTCAGCCGCGGCCCCGGCCGGGTGACCGCCCTCGACGGGCTGCGGGGGATCGCGGTGCTCGCCGTGCTCGTCTTCCACGCCTGGCCCACCTTCCTGCGCGGCGGGTTCGTGGGCGTGGACATGTTCTTCGTGCTCTCCGGCTTCCTCATCACCACCGGCCTGGTCCGCGGTGTGGACGCGGGCCGGGGCGTGGCGCTGGGCACCTTCTGGATGAAGCGCGTCCGACGACTCATCCCGGCCATGCTGATGGCGCTCGTGGGCACCACCGCGCTCGCGTGGCTGGCGGTGGACGAGTTCCCCGCGGGCCTGGGTCGCCAATGGTTCGGCGCCCTGACCTACACCAGCAACTGGGTGATGATCCTCGAGGGCGGGGACTACTTCAACCGCGCCTCGCCGCCTCTGTTCGAGCACCTGTGGTCCCTGGCGATCGAGGAGCAGTTCTACATCCTCTGGCCCCTGCTCCTCTGGGGGCTGCTCCTGCTCACCTGGCCGCCGCGCAGCACGGTGAACTCGGGGCGGGTGGCGGACCGACGTCGTATCCTCGCGGTCGCGGTCGCGGCCGTGGCCTCCGCGGCGTGGATGGCCTGGGGCTCGTGGCACGGGTTCGAGCAGGCCCGCCTCTACTTCGGCACGGACACCCACGCCTTCGGCCTGCTGTTCGGCGCGTGCGTGGCGATCGGCCTGGCCCATGTGCCCCGGCCCGAGCACGGCGGCCCCGAGCCGCGGACCTCGGCCACGCGGGTGGCTGTCGCGTGGGGCGCCGTCGCGGTGCTCGCGGCGGGCTTCGCCCTGGTCGACGGCGGCCACGCGAGCACGTACCGCGGAGTGCTGGCGGGCCTGTCCGCCGTCGTCGCGTTCATCGTCTGGCACGTGGTGCAGGGCGACCGGCGCGACTCGCTCTCGCGCGCGCTGGGCAACGGGTTCCTGCGCTGGTGGGGGCGCCGCTCCTACGCCGCGTACCTGTGGCACTGGCCGCTGCTCGTGATCATGCGCGTGATGGTGCCCGTGGACGCCCCCGGGTGGGTCGAGCCCGTGGCCGCCGGCGCGATCCTGCTGCTGACCGCCCTGATCGCCGACCTGAGCACCCGGCTGATCGAGGAGCCCATCCTCCACGAGGGGTTCAGGGGCGCCTTCGGCCGCTGGGGCGCGGCCGCGCGGCGGGCGTTCACGGGCGGGGCCGGGCCGATCGGCCGGCTCGCGGCCGCCGCCACTGCGCTGGGGCTCGTGGCCGTCCCCACGGCGGCCGTGGCCGCCGTGGTGCACTCGCCCGCGCAGACCCAGCTCGAGCAGGACATCGCCCAGGCGGAGGAGTCCCTCAAGGCCGCCCAGGCGGCGCAGCAGGCGGCCCGCGAGTCCCGCGCGGCGGAGCAGTCGAAGCGGGCCGAGGCGTCGGCCTCGGCCTCGCCCGGCTCGGCCGCCCCCGGGGACGCGGAGAGCTCCGCCGGCGCGACGTCCTCGCCCGGATCGTCCGCCGAGCCGTCCGGGCTCGGGCTCGGCGACCCGGCCGTCACGCGCCCCACGTACTCCAAGGAGCAGCTCACCGCGGCCCTGCCGCCGTCCGAGCTCGGCCCGGACGTCACCCTGATCGGCGACTCCGTCTCGCTCTCGGCCGCGCCCACGCTCATGGAGCAGCTGCCGGGGATGCTGCTCGAGGCAGAGGTGGGCTACCAGATCTGGGACGCCGCGGACGAGCTCGAGAAGCTCAAGGCGGACGGCCAGCTGAGCGACGTCGTCGTGGTGGCCCTGGGCGCCAACGGCACCACCCATCGGGGCGACTGGGAGAAGATCCTGGCGGCCGTCGGCGAGGACCGGCTGCTCGTGCTCGTCGTCCCGCACGGCCCGATGGACTGGATCGCGGACGTGCAGGTGCAGATGGAGGCGCAGGCCAAGGCCCACCCGGACCGGATCGTCCTGGCGGACTGGGACGCCGCGGCGAAGCAGCACGTCACGGACTTCTCCGCCGACGGCGTGCACCCCCGCGCCGACGGCCAGGCCATGTACGCCCAGCTCGTCCGGCTCACCATCGAGGACCGGCTCGGCGCGCGGCGCTGAGCGCGGTGGCCGGGGCGGCGCGCGCCCCCACGACGACGCCGGCCCGTCACCTCCACGGGGAGGGTGACGGGCCGGCGTCGTGCGCGGTCCGCGGGGACCGGGCGGGTCAGCGCTCGATGTCGCCGCGGATGAAGGCCTCCACGAGCTCGTGCGCCGCGTCGTCGTTGTGCTGCACGGGCGGGGACTTCATGAAGTAGGACGAGGCCGAGAGGATCGGGCCGCCGATGCCGCGGTCCAGGGCGATCTTCGCGGCGCGCACGGCGTCGATGATCACGCCGGCCGAGTTGGGGGAGTCCCACACCTCGAGCTTGTACTCGAGCGAGACCGGGGCGTCGCCGAAGTTGCGGCCCTCGAGGCGCACGAACGCCCACTTGCGGTCGTCGAGCCAGGCCACGTAGTCGGACGGGCCGATGTGCACGTCCTTCTCGCCCAGCTGCGCGGAGGTGTTGGAGGTGACGGCCTGCGTCTTGGAGATCTTCTTGGACTCCAGGCGCTCACGCTCGAGCATGTTCTTGAAGTCCATGTTGCCGCCCACGTTGAGCTGGTAGGTGCGGTCCAGGGTGACGCCGCGGTCCTCGAACAGCTTGGCCATCACGCGGTGGGTGATGGTGGCGCCGATCTGGGACTTGATGTCGTCGCCCACGATCGGCACACCCGCGGCGGTGAACTTCTCGGCCCACTCCGGGGTGCCGGCGATGAACACGGGCAGGGCGTTCACGAACGCGACGCCGGCGTCGATCGCGGCCTGGGCGTAGTGCTCGGTGGCCAGCTGCGAGCCGACGGGCAGGTAGCAGACCAGCACGTCCACCTCCGCGTCGCGGAGGGCCTGGGCCACGTCCACGGGCTCGGCCTCCGACTCCTCGATGGTCTCGGCGTAGTACTTGCCGAGGCCGTCCAGGGTGGGGCCGCGCTGGACGGTGACGTCCGCGTGGGGCACGTCCGCGATCTTGATGGTGTTGTTCTCGGAGGCGGTGATGGCCTCGGACAGGTCCAGGCCGACCTTCTTCGCGTCCACGTCGAACGCGGCCACGAACTCGAGGTCGGACACGTGGTAGTCGCCGAACTGCACGTGCATCAGGCCTGGGACCGTGTCCGTGGCCTTCGCCTCGCGGTAGTACTCCACACCCTGGATGAGGGATGTTGCGCAGTTGCCCACGCCGGCGATGGCGACGCGGATGGGATTGGTGGCCACGGTCTGGTTCTCTCCTCGACTGTCCGGAACGGGTGCGGGCACGCGGCGCGCGCAGGGGGGCCCACACCGTTCGGCGGGGCGCTCACCCGGGGATCAACCCCGCCAGTCTACGACCGACGACGGCGGCCCCGCCCGTCCGGTGTCCGGGCGGCTTCCTAGGATGGGGGCATGAGACCGGCCCCCGCGCATGCCGCGACCCCCAGCGAGCCGCCTACTCACGCCGCGGACGGCGCCCCGTGCGACGCCGTGGCCGACCCGGGTGCCCCCGCCGGGCGTTCCGCTGACAGCGCACCGTCCGGGACCCTGCCCGCCCCCGGCGAGCGCGGCGGCCGCTTCCAGCTCGCCGGCGGCCTCGCGGCGAACGGCCCCGGACGGGGGACCGGCTCCTGGGCCGGGCCCGCGGCGCTGACGGGGCTGCTGGTGGCTCTGGCCGCCGTCGTGACCGTGCTGCAGAAGTCGCCGTGCCTGCTGCACGGCTGGGGCGCCCCGGACGTCTACTACGCGGGCTGCTACTCGGACTGGGCCGCGCTCTACGGCGGGCGCGGGTTCGCGGCGGACCCCTGGGCGCCGTTCCGGGCGGGCTCCACGTTCGAGTACCCCGTGCTGATGTCCGTCGTGGGCTCGGTGGCGGCCTGGATCACGCAGGCGCTGCCGTTCTCGCCGGAGCAGGGCACGGTGGTGTTCTGGCTCGTGAACCTCGGGTTCGTGGTGGTGCTGTGGGCCGTCGTCGCGGTGCTGACCGTCCGGATGGCGGGGCGCCGGTGGACGGACGGGCTCATGGTGGCCGTGGCCCCGGGGATCGTGCTGGCCGGCACCATCAACTGGGACCTGTGGGCCGTGGCCCTGCTGGCGTGCGGCATGTACGCGTGGTCGCGCGGCCGGTCCCTGACGGCGGGGGTGCTGTTCGGCCTCGGCGCGGCCATGAAGCTGTATCCGCTGCTGATCCTGGGGCCGCTGCTGATCCTGGCGGTGCGCTCGCGGCGGTGGCGGCCGTTCCTGCTCGCGGCCGGGGGCACGGTGGCGGCGTGGGCGGCGGTCAACGTGCCGCTCATGGCGGTGAACTTCCAGGCGTGGTCCGTGTTCTTCACCTTCTCCGGCGAGCGCGGGCCGGGCCTGTCCAGCGTGTGGCACGCGTGGGACGTGACCGCCGCGCAGGCCGGGTGGGCGTTCGTGCCGGAGGACTCCCTCACCCTGCTGGCCTACGGCACCTTCGCGGTGTGCTGCCTCGGGATCTTCGTGCTCGGCGTGCGGGTGCGGCACACCCCGCGGCTGGCGCAGCTGACGTTCCTGGTGGTGGCGGCGTTCGTGCTCACCAACAAGGTGTACTCACCGCAGTTCGTGGTCTGGCTGATCCCGCTCCTGGCGCTCGCCCTGCCGCGCTGGCGGGACTTCTGGGTGTGGCAGACGGTGGAGGCGCTGCACTTCTTCGCCGTGTGGATGTACCTGGCCAAGGGGGTGGCCGAGACCCCGCCGCAGCACTCCATGGACGACTCCGTCTACGTGGCCGCGATCCTTGCCCACATGCTCGCGGTGCTGTGGCTGTGCGGGCGCGTCGTGTGGGAGATGCTGCACCCGGCGGAGGACCTCGTGAAGCGCGACCACGGCGGCCACCCGGACGCCGACCCGCTCGCCGGCGCGTACGCCGGCCCGGCCCGGGGGCGCTCAGACCGGCCGGCCGCGGTTCAGGCGTAGTCCCAGCGGTGGATCGGGCAGTCCGGGGACGACGGCGCCGCGGTCGTCCCCGCCTCGGCGGCGCCGTCCTCGCGGGGCGGCGGCGGACAGACGCACTGCGCCCCGGAGGCGGCCGTGGCCGCCTTCATCTGCTCGCGCCAGATCACGTGGGGGTCGGTGGCCGGGTCCGCGGCCGCGCCGGGGTGCGCCGGACGCGCGGCGCCGTCGTCGTGGGCGGGGGTGCGGGCCGCGTCCCCGTCCCGGGTGAAGCCCATCCGCACGATGGCCCAGCCGCCCACGGTCCACGCCACCAGGAGGAAGACCCCCACGGCGACGGCGATCATGATGTCCACGGCGGGCTCCTCCTGCGCTGACGGGGCGGGCGATGCGGCCGGGGCCGCTTTCGGGCCAGGGTAGTCGGACGGATGGTGGGGCGCGGTACGGTCGGGTCATGACCCCCGTGACCCGTGACACCGTCGCCGAGCTGCCCGCCCACCTGCGGGACCTGGCCGAGTTCGTGACCGCCTCGCCCTCCAGCTACCACGCCGCGGAGGAGGTCGCACGCCGCCTGGAGGCCGTCGGCTTCACCCGCCTGGACGAGACGGTCGACTTCCCGTCGGCCCCGGGCGGCTACGTGGTGGTGCGCGACGGCGCGGCGGTGGCCTGGATCGTGCCGACGGGTGCCGGGGCGCTGGGCCGCCACGAGGGTGCTGAGGCGCGCGCGGCCGGGCCGGACGAGGCGGGGCAGAGCGCCGGCGTCGTGCCGGTGTTCCGCGTGCTCGGCGCACACACGGACTCGCCGGGGTTCAAGCTCAAGCCGAACCCGGCCACCGTGACGGCCGACGGCTGGGTGCAGGCCGGCGTCGAGGTGTACGGCGGCCCGCTGCTGAACTCGTGGCTGGACCGTGAGCTGCGGTTCGCCGGGCGTCTCGCCCTCGACGACGGCACGCAGGTGCTCGCCGCGACCGGGCCCGTGGGGCGCATCCCGCAGCTGGCCATCCACCTGGACCGCGAGGTCAACGAGGGGCTGACGCTGAAGCGGCAGCGGCACACGAACCCCGTCGTGGGGGCGCTCGCCCCGCGCGGCGAGGGCGCCGGCGAGGCGGAGGCCGACGGTCTGGCCGCCCGCGTGCCCGGTGACGTGCTGACCGCGCTCGCGGCCGCCGCCGGCGTGGACCCGGCCGCGGTGCGCGGGCACGACGTCGTGGTGGCCGACGCCCAGGCGCCCGGACTCTTCGGGCTGGCGGGCGAGTTCTTCGCGTCGGGCCGGCTGGACAACCTGAGCTCGGTGCACGCGGGCCTCGTGGCGCTCGAGGAGCTGGCGCGCGAGCACGGTGGCGCCGAGGGGGCGATCGCGTACGAGGGGACCGTCGCGGGCGGGGTGGCCGGTGAGGCGGCCGGCGCCCCGGTGATCCCGCTGCTCGCCGCGTTCGACCACGAGGAGCTGGGGTCGGCGTCGCGGTCCGGGGCGGCCGGGCCGCTGCTCGAGGAGGTCATGGGGCGCGTGCTCGAGGCGCTCGGCGTGGCCGGGCAGGGCCGGGCGCGGGCGATCGCGGGGTCCTGGCTGCTGTCCGCGGACGCCGGCCACCTGGTGCACCCGAACTACGCCGAGCGGCACGACCCCGTGAACCACCCGCGCGTGAACCACGGCCCGCTGCTGAAGATCAACGCCAACCAGCGCTACGCCACCGACGCGGGGGGTGAGGCCGCGTTCGCCCGCTGGTGCGGCGTGGCGGGGGTGCCGTTCCAGGAGTTCGTCTCCCACAACGACGTCCCCTGCGGCTCCACCATCGGCCCGATCTCGGCGACCCGCCTGGGCATCCGGACCGTGGACGTGGGCCTGGGCCTGCTGTCCATGCACTCGGCGCGCGAGATGTGCGGCGTGCGGGACGTGGAGCACCTGACGGCGGCCGTGCGGGAGTTCTTCCGCGGGGTGTGAGGCTGCGCGTGGGGGGCGCCGCGAGCGGCGTGCGCGGGGCTGCGTCAGCCGGCGGAGCCTGGGGTCACACCGTCCGAAAGCCGCCGACATTGACCAAGGTCGTGCCGTTCACGACGGCGGAGCCGCGCCCGTTGACCGACACGCCGGCGAGGGCCGTGCTGCAGTTGCTGTACCACCCGATGCGCGGCAGGGTGATGGTGCCTGAGACGGGGGCGGGTACCGCGGTCTTGAGCGTGCTGTAGTAGCGGTAGTACTCGATGCCGTCGTTGGTGTACACGGCCGGCGTGGTGCCGGAGACCTCAAGGACGGGGTTGCTCCAGTCTGTTGTCGTGTGGTTCGTCCAGGTGAGGGGGTTGCTGTTCCGCGCCATCGCATCCACCACGCTCCTCTGCACCAGGATGGAGGCGGTCACGTTCGTCACCGTGGAGCCGGTGCGCACATTGACGATCCGGTAGTAGTTGTTGACGTCGTCCGTGGTGACGCTCAAGCGGGAACCCGAGCGGCATTCCGACACCGACGCGCCGGGCACGGCTGCCTGGGTGCCGCGGGTGACCCGGAACACGCGGTCGATCCGCGGGAGAGGGCTGGCCGCCTCGGCGGGGGCAGCGGCGGCGGCGACGACGGTCGGCACCGCCCACGCGAGGCTGCTGGCGACTCGGCGGCGGGAGGGGACGGACTGGGACGGCTGGGGCGCTGCCGACGTGGACTCTGACATGGGATGCTCCGAAACGTGAGAGGGGTGTGACACAGGATGTGTGTCCTCCTTCCAAGGTACGTCGTCGTCGACCGAGGGCAAGCCCCGGCCACCCCACGGCCCCCTAGGGGTGGCACCTCATCTGCGGAGGCGCAGTGCTGGTATTCTTGACGGGATCCCCTGCGTGCCGCCGAAGAGTGCGGATGCATGCGTAAGGGGAGAACGCAGAACCTCCTGCCGCGGAGAGACCGCGGCCGCAAGCCCAGAGGAGGTGGGTTCGCATGCGTGCTTATGAGCTGATGGTGCTGATCGACCCTGAGGTCGACGAGCGCACCGTGGAGCCGACCCTGAAGAAGTACCTCGAGGTCGTCACGAACGCCGGCGGCACCGTCGACAACGTCGACGTGTGGGGTCGCCGCAAGACCGCCTACGAGATCCAGAAGAAGTCCGAGGCCATCTACGTGGTCGTCAACTTCCAGTCGGAGCCGGCCGCCACCCAGGAGCTGGACCGTCTGCTGAACCTCAACGAGACGATCCTGCGCACCAAGATCATCCGTCCGGAGGAGCAGAAGATCACCGCTGAGTGATCCTCGTACCGTGTCCGGAGGGTCTGAGAGCATCGGATCAGTCCCCGACGCCCCCACCGGAACCCCGCTGAGCAGTCCCGGATCCTCGGATCCGGTCACTGACCGGCAGAACCCCCGAAGACAGGAGTGACCATGGCAGGCGAGACCGTCATCACCGTGGTCGGCAACCTCACCGCCGACCCGGAGCTGCGCTTCACCCCGAACGGCGCGGCCGTCGCGAACTTCACCGTCGCGTCCACGCCCCGCACGTTCGACCGTCAGACCAACGAGTGGAAGGACGGCGAAGCGCTGTTCCTGCGCTGCTCGGTCTGGCGCGAGGCTGCGGAGAACGTGGCGGAGTCGCTGACCAAGGGCATGCGCGTGATCGTGCAGGGCCGCCTCAGGGCGCGCTCCTACGACGACCGGGACGGCAATCGTCGCACCAGCTGGGAGCTGGACGTGGACGAGGTCGGCCCGGCGCTGCGGTTCGCCACGGCCAAGGTCACCCGCGCCCAGCGCGGCGGCGGCGGCGGTGGCTTCGGCGGCGGCCAGCAGGGGGGCGGCTTCGGCGGCGCCCCGGCCGGCGGCGGCTTCGGGGGGAACAACGACGGCGGCTTCGGCGGCGCCCAGCAGGGCGGCGGCTGGGGCGGCCAGCAGCAGGGCGGCGGCCAGGCCGCGCCGCAGGACCCCTGGTCCGGCGGCGGTGGCGGCGGATGGGACACCCCGTCCTCCAACGAGCCCCCGTTCTGATCCTGCGCTGACCGGGCGCGGCCCCCACGGCCGCGACGGACACGGAACACCACGGACCTCTCCGTCCGGGCGCACCTCGCCCGGAGGGCCGCCCCGGCGGCCCATCCCACCCGCGACCCGGCACCGCCGGGCCGCACTGCACACGGCCCCGTGCCCGGCACGGGACGTCGCGTGATCCCATCCCGCAGAACCGTTCTGCGGGCTCCAGAGAACTCTGAAGGAGCACCACGATGGCGAAGGCTGAACTCCGCAAGCCCAAACCGAAGTCCAACCCGCTCAAGGCCGCCAAGATCACCGAGATCGACTACAAGGACGTGGCCCTGCTGCGCAAGTTCATCTCCGACCGCGGGAAGATCCGTGCCCGTCGCGTGACCGGCGTGACCGTCCAGGAGCAGCGCAAGATCGCCCAGGCCGTCAAGAACGCCCGCGAGGTGGCCCTGCTGCCCTACGCCGGCGCCGGCCGCGGCTGATCGAGCGAGCGAAGGAAGGAACACCCAGATGGCAAAGCTCATCCTGACCCAGGAAGTGGCCGGTCTCGGCACCTCCGGTGACGTGGTCGAGGTCAAGAACGGGTACGCCCGCAACTACCTGCTCCCGCGCGGTTTCGCCACCGTGTGGACCAAGGGCGGGGAGAAGCAGGTCGAGTCCCTGCAGAAGGCCCGCGCGGCCCGCGCCGTGGCGAACCTGGAGGACGCGCAGGCCCAGGCCGCGCAGCTCCAGTCCGCCACCGTGAAGCTCGAGCGCACCGCCGGTGCGGAGGGTCGCCTGTTCGGCGCCGTCCAGACCGCCGACGTCGCCGAGGCGATCGAGGCCGCCGGCCTCGGCTCCGTGGACAAGCGCTCGATCACCCTGCCGGCGCACATCAAGTCCGTGGGCAACCACGAGGCCCAGGTCCGCCTGCACGAGGACGTCATCGCGACCGTCCAGCTGCAGGTCGTGGCCGCCAAGGCCAAGAAGTGATCAACCGCTTCTGAGCCCGTCGCGCCCGCGACGCGCACCCGAGGCCCCGGTCCGCTCTTCACGAGCGGGCCGGGGCCTCGTGCCGTGGGGGAACATGGAGATCATGCCCTCCGCCCCACCGCCCTCCGACCCCGCCGGCTCGACGGCGGCCCCGCGCCCGCCACTGTGGACGCGCCCGTTCATCCTCGTCAGCGCCACCTACCTGTTCGTGGCGATGATCTTCTACACGCTCATGACCGCGATGGCGCTCTACGCCGTCACGTCCTTCGGCGCGTCGGACGCGGAGGCCGGCGTCGTGGTGGGGGCGTTCGTGCTGGGCGCGGTCCTCACCCGCATGACGACGACGCCCACCACCTTCGCGTGGGGGCGGCGGCGGGTCCTGCTCGTCGCCTTGGCCTGCTACGTCCTCACGACGGCGGCGTACCTCTGGGCGGACTCCCTGGCCACGCTGACCGCGGTGCGGCTGCTCAACGGCATGTGCTTCGGCGCGGCCGGCACCGTGCTGGCCACGGCCGTGCAGCGGATCGTCCCGCCCGTGCGCCGCTCCGAGGGCACCGGCTGGTTCTCCACGTCCATGACGCTCGCGGGCGCCGTCGGACCGATGGTGGCCCTGCAGCTGAGCACCACCGTCGGCTACGACGCCCTGTTCTGGGCGTGCATCGGCTTCACGGGCATGGCCCTGCTGATCGCCCTGTTCCTGCGCGTGCCCGAGCCGCCGCTGACGGGCCGGTTCCGGCTGCACCGGGCGGACGTGTTCTCCGCGGAGGTGGCGCCGGCGGCGGGCGTGGCCCTGGCCTCCGGGTTCATGTACGGCGGCATCCTCGCGTTCATGGCCACGTTCGCGCAGCAGCAGGGCTACCCGGCGATGGTGCCGAGCCTGTTCTTCCTGCTCTTCGCCGCGGGCACCATCGTGGGCCGCGCCGTCCTGGGCGTGCTGCACGACCGGCACGGGGACAACGCCGTCGTCTACCCGATCCTCGCGGGCATGGCCGTCTCCTACGCGGTGCTGGCGCTGTGGCGGGAGCCGGCGGGCATGCTCGTGGCCGGCGCCCTGCTGGGGCTGACCTACGGGCCCGTGGTGAGCGTGTTCCAGACCATCGCGATCAAGGTGGTCCGGCCCACCGAGATCGGCGTCGCCACGGGCACGTTCTTCCTGCTCCTGGACCTCGGCACCGGCCTCGGCCCCATGGTGCTCGGCGCGGTGGTGGCCGCCGTCGGGATCCCGGTGATGTACCTGTTCTCCGGCGGGGTCGGGGTGGCGCTGCTGCTCTACTACCGGCTCGTGCACGGCGGCCGGGCCATCGCCCGGCGCCCGTCCCCGGCCTGAGCGGGCCGGCGCGCTCAGGCGGGCCCGTGCCGGCGCGCCTCCTCGACGGCGCTCGCGACGCCGCTGTGCCACGGCTCGCCGTGACCGGGCAGGACCGTGCCGGCCCCCGTCGCGGCGAGGGCGTCCAGCGAGCGCAGGGCGAGGCCGCTGTCGGCGGTCGCGGCCCCGGCGATGATGCGCGGGCCGCGGCGGCCGGTGTAGGGGTCCAGGGTGACGAGGGCGTCGCCGGAGATGAGGACGTCCCGGTCGGGCAGGTGCAGGGCGCAGTGGCCGTGCGTGTGGCCCGGGCTCGGCACCACCACGGGGCGCCCGGGGACGGGCACCGTCTCCCCCGGGGTGAGCTCGGCCGTCGCCCTGACGCCCTTCACCGCGAACACCCCGGCGGCCACCATCGAGCCCAGGATCGGCAGCGCGGCCGGGTGGCGGAGGGGGTAGAGCGCGCGCGGGTTCTCGTGCGCGTAGGAGTAGGGATGGGCGGCGAGGTAGTGCTCGGCGCGGTGGGCGTACACCGGGACCCCCAGCCGTTCCACGAGGCGACGCGCGGCACCGACGTGGTCGAAGTGCGCGTGCGTGAGCACGAGGGCCTTGATGTCCTCCGGGCGATGCCCGAGCGCGCGCACGGCGTGCCCCAGCGGACGCCACACGGCGGGCAGGCCGGCGTCCACGAGGGTCAGCCCGTCCGTGTCCTCGATGAGGTAGCAGTTCACGTTCGCGTGCTGGACGAGGTGGATGCCGGGGGCGACGGGACGGGCGGTCATGACGGAACCTCCAGGACGGTGGGCGGGTCGCACCGCCGGCCCGGCGAGGGCCTCGGCGGGCGGTTCGAACCCCCAGTGGAGCATCGGCGCACGTGGCCGCGATAGGGCTCAGCGTCCCGCGCCGCCCGACGACGGCGCCCCGCGGCCCCGGGTCAGCGCGCGGGCGGGGCCGGGGCCGCCGTCGTCGTGGGGCTGCTCACGCGTCCCATCCCCCGATGTGCACGAGGGCGTCGCCGCGGTGCACCAGGGGTGCCTCGGTGCGGCCGATGACCACGCCGGTCAGCTCGGCCTTCACGTGCGCGAGGCGGCGGCCGAACGAGTTGTAGAGCGCGCCGATCCGGTCCCCGGCGCTCACGCGTTCGCCGAGCGCGACGTCCAGGTGCACGAGGCCGTCCGCGCGGGCGCGCACCCACGTGGACTGCCACACCAGGTACGGGGCGTCCTGCTCGCCGTCGACGACGTCGGGGTGCACGGCGGCGGTGTCCTCGCCGGTGGCGTCGGTCGCCTCGGGCACGTCCGTGGTCCGCTCCTCGGGGACCTCGCCGGGCAGCGGACCGGGGGCGTCGACGACGGCGTCCGGCCCGGGCTCGGTGAGCCCGACGTCCGCGGGGTCCACCATGTCCAGGGCGGCGAGCACGCGCAGGACCCCGTCCACGCCGGGGGCGATCGCGTACTCGTCGAACCGCCAGGCCTCACCGGCCTCGTAGAGCAGCACGCGCGCGCCGGTCTCGCGGGCCGCGGCGCGCAGGGAGCCGTCCCGCAGGCGGGCGTGGAAGAGCACGGGCGCGCCGAACGCCTCCGCGAGCGCGCGGGTCTGGGGGTCCTCCAGGTCGCACCGGATCTGCGGCAGGTTGGAGCGGCGGTCCGCGCCGGTGTGCAGGTCGATGCCCACGGTGCAGCGGCCGATCACCTCGGTCATCATCAGGTGCGCGATGCGCGAGGCCAGCGAGCCTCGGGCGGAGCCGGGGAAGGAGCGGTTCAGGTCGCGGCGGTCCGGCAGGTAGCGGTCTCCGGCCATCACGCCGAGCACGTTGACGATGGGCACGGCCAGCAGGGTGCCGCGCAGGTTTTTGGGCTGCAGCCGCTCCAGGACGCGGCGGACGATCTCGACGCCGGCCACCTCGTCCCCGTGGATCGCGGCGGAGACCCACACGGTGGGCCCGTCCTCGCGGCCGTGCAGCACGTGCACGGGCAGGGTGACGTCCGCGCCGGTGACGAGCTGGGAGATCGGCAGGGACAGCTCGTGGCGGCGGCCTGCCGCCACCTCGACCCCGCCGAACGCGAAGGGGGCGCGGGCGGGGCGAGGGCTCATGCGCGTCCCCGGTTCCGGCGGCGCACGCCGCGCGGCGGCTGCCCGCCCACGTACGAGGCGGCGGGGTCCACGAGGAGGCCGCCGGCGGCCAGCGCGGTGCGCCCCACGAGCATGCGGAAGCCCATCTCGTCCCGGTGGGTCAGGGTCACCTCCGCCTCGATCGTGCGGCCGGCCAGGGTCAGCGGCATCACGACGACGACGCGCTCCTGCGCCTCGCCGTTCGAGGAGCGGACCGTGCGCAGGTCGGCCACCGGCAGCTCGGCCGTCCGCGCGTCCGCCGCCGAGGTCTGCCACGGGTGCACCTCGAACCGGACCCACGCGGCGCCGTCGCGGGCGAACCGCTCGATGCCGAAGGCGTGGAGCGCCGAGGTGCGGGCGCCGGTGTCGATCTTGGCCTTGATCCAGGGGGTGTGGGCGGCGGGCAGGCCGACCCATTCGCGCCAGCCCACCAGACCCGGGCGAGCGGCGCCGTCGTCGGTGGCGGGCGCGCCGTGGGGGGCCGGGGCCGTGTGCTTAGATTCAGACACGCCCCTCATCCTCCCAGGAAAGCGGTCATGAAGCTCGCCATCCTCTCCCGTTCCCTGCGCGCCTACTCGACGCAGCGGCTCAAGACCGCGGCGCTCGAGCGCGGCCACGAGGTGAAGGTCCTGGACACCCTACGCTTCGGGATCGACCTCAGCTCGGACGAGCCCGATCTGATGTTCCGTGGCCGCCCCCTCTCCGGCTATGACGCCGTGCTGCCGCGCATCGGCAACTCGGTGACCTACTTCGGCACCGCCGTGGTGCGCCAGTTCGAGCAGATGGACGTCTACACGCCGAACACGGCCGCCGGGATCATGAACTCGCGGGACAAGCTGCGGGCCACCCAGATCCTCTCCCGCCATGAGATCGACATGCCCGCCACCGTGTTCGTGCGCAACCGCGGCGAGGTGTCCACGGCGATCGACATGGTGGGCGGGGCGCCCGTGGTGATCAAGCTGCTCGAGGGCACCCAGGGCATCGGCGTGATCCTGGCGCCGACCAAGAAGGTGGCCGAGGCGATCATCGAGACGCTGCACGGCACCAACCAGCAGGTGCTCATCCAGCGGTTCGTGGAGGAGTCCAAGGGCACGGACATCCGCGCGCTCGTGGTGGGGGACCGCGTGGTGGCCGCGATGCGCCGCCGGGCCCAGGGGGACGAGTTCCGCTCCAACGTGCACCGCGGCGGCACCGTGGAGCGCGTCGAGCTCTCGCCCGAGTACGCGGAGACCGCCGTGCGGGCAGCCCACATCATGGGCCTGCGCGTGGCCGGCGTGGACATGCTCGAGGGCGAGCACGGCCCGCTGGTCATGGAGGTGAACTCCTCCCCGGGGCTGCAGGGCATCGAGGCCGCCACGGACCTGGACGTGGCCGGCGCGATCATCGACTACGTGGCGGACCAGGCCGGCTTCCCGGACATCGACGTGCGCCAGCGCCTGGCCGTGTCCACCGGGTACGGGGTCGGTGAGATCACCGTGCACGCCGGCTCCGGCTGGGTGGGCCAGTCCATCGAGGACTCCGGGCTGCTCGCGAAGGACCTGCAGGTGCTCACCCTGCACCGCGGCACCTCCGTGTTCCCCAACCCCGCGGACACCAAGGTCCTCGAGGAGGGCGACCGGCTGCTCTGCTTCGGCAAGACCGAGAACATGCGCGCCCTCATCCCCGCCCGCGCCCGCCGCCCCAAGCGCGTGCGGAAGCTGCCGGCCACCCCGATCCTCGCCTCCGTCGCCGAGGAGGCCCCGGCGCCCGAGGCGCCCGCCGACGACGCCTGAGCCCGGGGGCGGGGCTCAGCGGGCCGGGGCGAACGCGCCGATGCCCGTGAGGTGCCGGCCGAGCGTGAGCTGGTGGACCTCGTCCGTGCCCTCGTAGGTGCGCACGGACTCGAGGTTGTTCGCGTGCCGCAGCGGCGAGTGCTCCAGGGTGATGCCGTTGCCGCCGAGCATCTCGCGGGCCTCCCGCGCGATGCCGATGGCCACGCGGCAGTTGTCCAGCTTGCCGGCGGAGATCATGGCGGGGGTGAGCGGGCCGGCGTCCTTGGCGCGGCCGATCTGGTGCGCCAGCAGGTAGCCCTTGCCGATGGCCACGGCCATGTCCGCGAGCTTGGCCTGCGTCAGCTGGTGGGAGGCCAGCGGCACCCCGAACTGCCGCCGCTGCATCGCGTAGTCGAGGACGGCGTCGAAGGAGTCGCGGGCGGCGCCCATCGCGCCCCAGATGATCCCGTAGCGGGCCTCGTTGAGGCACTGGAAGGGGCCCTTGAGCCCGACGGCGGAGTCGGCCGGCAGCATCGCGGAGGCGGGCAGGCGCACGCCGTCGAGGTGGATCTCGCACTGCACCGAGGCCCGCATGGACAGCTTCTGGGTGATCGCCTCGGCACGGAAGCCGGGGGTGTCCGTGGGGACCACGAAGCCGCGCACCCCGCGCCCGTCGCCGGGCTCGCCGGTCTGCGCCCAGATGATCGCGACGTCGGCCAGCGTGGCCAGCCCGATCCACCGCTTGACCCCGTCGAGCACCCAGTCGCCGCCGGGCTCCTGGCGGGCCGTCGTCGTCATGGAGGCCGGGTCCGAGCCGGCGCCCGGCTCGGTGAGGCCGAAGCAGCCGACCGCCTCGCCGGCGGTCATGCGCGGCAGCCACTGCGCCTTCTGCTCCTCGGAGCCGTGCTTGTGGATCGCGCCCATCGCGAGCGAGCCCTGCACGGAGACGAAGGTGCGCAGGCCGGAGTCGCCGGCCTCGAGCTCCTGCGCGGCGAGGCCGTACTCCACCGCCGAGCGGCCGGGCATGCCGTGGCCCTCGTAGGGCATGCCGAGCACGCCGAGACGGCCCAGCTCGGGGACGATCTCGCGCGGGAACACGGCGTCGTCGTACCAGCGGGCGATGTGCGGGCGGATGTGCTCGTCCACGAAGCCGCGCACCTGCAGCGCGACGGCCTTCTCCTCGGCGGAGAACAGGGTGTCCAGGCCGACGACGTCGGCGCGGCCGAGGAACGAGTCGGCTTCGGCGTGGAACGGGGTGGTCATGGCGGGGGTCCTCTCTGCGGGGTGGTCAGCGGGTGTCGAGCCAGGTGTTGACGGCCGCCGTGTCCGCGCCGAGCGCGGGCGGCGCGTGGCGCGGGTGCGCGACGGGCGGGTCCCACTGCACCGGGTGGCGGAACTGCCGGCCGGCGGGGGCGCCGGAGCGGTCCTGGACCTCGACGGTCGGCTCGAGGCCGAGGGACTCGGCCAGCTGAACGCCCTCGGCGACGGTGGACACGAGGCCGACCGGGAGCCGCTCGGCCTGCAGCACGTCCCGCCAGTGGGCCGCCGTCTCGGCCGAGAGCGCATCCTCCAGGGCGGCGCGCAGCTCCTCGCGGTGCTCGACCCGGTCCGTGTTCGTGGTGAAGCGCGGGTCCTCGGCGAGCCCGGGGACGCCGAGGGCCGCGGCGAAGGTGCGGAACTGCGCGTCGTTGCCGATGGCGACGGCGAGCGGCGCGTCCCGGCACGCCAGCAGCTGATAGGGGGTGATCGAGGGGTGGTCGTTGCCCATCCGCCGCGGGACGACGTCGGCGCCGAGCCAGGCCTGGCCCTGGTTGGCGAGCGCCCCCTGCAGCGAGGAGAGCAGGTTCAGCCGCAGGTGCGCGCCCTCTCCGGTGCGCTCGCGGCGCAGCAGCGCGGCGAGCACGCCGGCGGTGAGGTCCTTGGCCGTGAGCACGTCCACCAGGGCGACGCCCGCCTTCATCGGGGCGTCCGGTTCGCCGGTGATGCTCATGAGCCCGCCCGCGGCCTGGACGATGAAGTCGTAGCCGGGCAGGTCCCGGCCCTCGCGGTCGCCGAAGCCGGAGACGGCGGCGTAGACCACGGACGGGTTCTCCCGCGCGACGTCGTCGTAGCCCAGACCGAGGCGCTCCATGGTGCCGGGCTTGAGGTTGTGGACCACGACGTCGGCCCGGGCGGCCAGGGCGGCGGCCCGCCGCTGGTCCTCGGGGTCCTTCAGGTCCCAGCCGACCGACTCCTTGTTGCGGTTCACGGACTCGAAGTAGGTGGCGCCCGTCGCCGAGCGGGGCGGGGCCCAGCCGCGGGTGTCGTCGCCGCGCACGGGGTGCTCCACCTTGATGACGCGCGCCCCGAGGTCCGCCAGCGTCATGGTGGCGAGCGGGCCGGCGAGGACGCGGGAGAAGTCGGCGACGAGGACGCCGTCGAGGGGGAGCGAGGCCGGGGAGGGGGCGGTGGTGGCCGGGGGCACGGCGGACTCCTCACTGTGGCGGACGACACGACGACGGGTTCCACCCAAGCACCGTGCTTGCGTTCCGTCCAATGACTCTGGGGCGGGTCACTGACGTGCGTGAGTCATCGGTGCCGGGCGGTCCGGGGCGGCCGGGAGAGGTGGGCACGGGGAGGACCCGGGGCCGTGCGCAGACGCTGTCAACTTCGCCGTCCCCAGATCCGGGCACCTTGTCCACAGGAGTTGTCCACAGATGTGGAGGGTGTGGACGACGGTGTGGATAGGCGTGTACCAGGCGGTGTGATGAGGGCGCAAACGAGGGTGCTGTCAAGTCCGGTGGCCGGAGCGAAGGGGAAGTGGAGAATCTTCCTCCACAACTCTGGGGATCGCATCGTCCCAGGTCAGAGCCGGATTCTGGGAGTGGTCGCGCGGTTGTCCCCAGCGTGGTCCCCAGGCGATCCACACGACACGCCGCCGAATCCACACGTTGTCCACAAGGCCTGTGGGAAACGCGGTTGCCCGGCCTCCACGGCGCGCGTAGTGTCGCGTGGTATCCCCAACGCGAGGGCGGGTATTGGCCGCAGGTGACCACTGACAGGCGCGCATCCGCTCGGACCGTCGCCCCGGGGACCGTCGCATCGTCCGCCTGCAGGAGGGTGCGGCGGCACGGGCGGTGACAACAGAGGAATCAGGGCCGGGAAGACCGGCGAGGGCCGCCGTCGTGCGGGCTGTGGGAAGGGAGTCTCCGGACGTTGACTGAGAACTACGGAGACTCGGGCTCCTACGACGGCGGCCGTTCCTCTGAACGCTTCCTGCCGCCCCAGGACCTGGAGGCGGAGCGCTCGGTGCTGGGCGGCATGATGCTCTCCAAGGACGCGATCGCGGACGTGGTGGAGCTGTTGCGCGGCCACGACTTCTACCGGCCGAGCCACGAGATGATCTACGAGGCGATCATCGACCTCTACGGCCGCGGTGAGCCCGCGGACGCCGTCACCGTGGCGGACCTGCTGAACAAGCGCCAGGAGCTCAGCCGCGTGGGCGGCCCCGCCGTGCTGCACGAGCTCATCCAGTCCGTGCCCACCGCCGCCAACGCGAGCTTCTACGCGGCGATCGTGGCGGAGAAGGCCGTCCTGCGGCGCCTCGTCACCGCCGGCACCAAGATCACCCAGCTGGGGTATCAGGGCGACGGTGAGGTCGAGGAGATCGTCAACGAGGCGCAGTCCGAGATCTACAAGGTGGCGGAGAACCGCCAGTCCGAGGACTACGTGCGCCTCGCGGAGATCATGGAGCACGCCGTCGACGAGATCGAGGCGGCCGGCAACCAGGGGGAGGGCCTGACCGGCGTCCCCACTGATTTCTACGACTTCGACGAGCTGACGCAGGGCCTGCACGGCGGACAGATGATCGTGATCGCGGCACGCCCCGCCGTCGGCAAGTCCACGCTGGCGCTCGACTTCGCGCGGGCCGCGGCCATCCACCACAACATGGCCACCGTGTTCTTCAGCCTCGAGATGGGCAAGAACGAGATCGCCATGAGGCTCCTGAGCGCCGAGGCGACGATCGCACTCCAGGACCTGCGCAAGGGCACCATCCGGGACGACCAGTGGTCCAAGATCGCCGCGACCGTGGGGCGGCTGAACGAGGCGCCGTTCTTCATCGACGACTCCCCGAACATGACCATGATGGAGATCCGCGCCAAGTGCCGGCGGCTCAAGCAGAAGAACAACCTCAAGATGGTGGTGCTGGACTACCTGCAGCTCATGAGCTCGGGCAAGAAGGTCGAGTCCCGTCAGCAGGAGGTCGCCGAGTTCTCCCGTGCCCTCAAGCTACTGGCCAAGGAGCTCGACGTGCCGGTGATCGCGTTGAGCCAGTTGAACCGTGGGTCCGAGCAGAGGACGGACAAGCGGCCACAGGTGTCCGACCTGCGTGAGTCCGGCTCGATCGAGCAGGACGCGGACATGGTGATCCTGCTCCACCGCGAGGACGTGTACGACAAGGAGTCCCCGCGCGCCGGCGAGGCGGACCTGATCGTGGCCAAGCACCGCAACGGCCCGACGAAGACCATTGTGGTGGGGTTCCAGGGGCATTATTCGCGGTTCTCGAACCTGGCGAGTGATGCGGGTGGTGGCCCGGGCGGGTTCTGACGGCCGTCACTGACGCAAAACCGCCCCGTCAGTGAGTGCAGAGAGCCTGTCACTCACTCGAGTGAGGCACTCACTGTGTCGACTGACGGCATCAGTGACGTGCAACGTTCTTCAGGGCACGAGGTCGAGCGTCAACCGGGGGCTGGTCTGGCGCATGCATTCCCACAGGTCGACGCAGCGGGTCTCCAGAGCGGCACAGGCGTCAGGGATTTTCACGCGCTTGCGCGCCTGAGGGGCGGGCACCTCGAAGGTGACCACGGTGGCGTCCATGCATGCAGCCTGCGCCACCAACAGCAGATCGGCGCTGTCATCCAGAAACTCGTCCTGCGCGGCCTGTTGATACGCGGGCTGACGGGTCAGGGTCCACTGGGCCAACTCGCCGATGCGCTGGGGCACCTCTGACGTGAGTGGGAGGAAGAGCTGCGGATGGTTTGACGCCCAGGTGGCGAGTTCATCCCCGCCCCGGCATAGCTCCTGCCGCACGGCCTCCACGCTGGCGACCCAGCCTGCCGCATGAGCGCGCTCCAGCCACGTCCAGAACCCCGGGGCGAGATCGAACCCGTAGTAACTGTTCTTCGGCGTGATGAAGGTGTTGGCGTCGAGCAGGAACATCATGCGGCCGCCATCTTCTGAGCCAGGGTGTCCATAACCTCACGCTTGTGGGTTCCCAGCAGGCGGAACGCGTCCCGGTAGCTGGTTCCGCCTTCCCGGGCGCTGGCTACCACGGCGGTGGTGAACGGGACGCCGAGGCGGTAGCGGGCGGTGCGGTAATAATCGCCCCCTCCGCCCTTCGGCGCCGGGGTCTGGGGATGGGGGACGCGGGCCAGCGCTGCGAGCTGCGCGTCGGCGGCGGCAGGGGTGATCAGTCCGCAGGTCTTCATCCGGAGAACCACGACGGCGCGGCTCACCTGGCAGCGTTTGGCCACATCGGCGACCACCTCGTCGAACTCAGTGCTGAGTCGCTCCTGCTGCTGCTCCAGCACGACGCGGGGCACCAGGGCTGCGGCGGCCACCCGGTTGCACCAGGCCTCCTCGTAGGGTGCGTGGCGTCCGGGGCGGGCATCAGACAGCGCACTGTGTCCGAGGAGCAGGTGAGCGGTCTCGTGGAGGAGGGTGAAGTGCTGGGCGGTCTTGGCCTCGGTTCCGTTGACGAAGATCAGTGGAGCGAGGTCGTCGGCCAGGGCGAAGCCCCTGAACTCGTCCGGGTTTAGGGGCCTTCGGGTTTCATTGCCGACGTAGCCGCTGATCATCACCAGCACCCCCGCCTCTTCCAAGGCGCCCACGAGCACGCTGCGGAAGGCGTCACTGGCGCCGGACAGGGCGTCCAGGTGGAGGATCTCCCGGAGGCGTGTTCCGGCATCCTCTGTATCGTCCTGGAGCGTGGCGCTGCCCACGAGGGGCACGGGGTTGGCGCCAATGGCGAGCATGTGGTCCCGGTACCAGTCCTGGCGGAGCTGGCACTCCCGCAGGACGTCCACCAGCTCGGCGGAGGGGTGACCCACGCCCTGGCTGCCCGGCGTGCGCATGTCAGGGATGGGGATGGGTGCCGGCGCCGGGGGAGCGCTGAGAAACAGCATGCCGAAGGGCACATGGACCTTCTGCCCGAACCGTTCCAGCTGCTTCATGGTGGGCTTCTTCGTCCGGCTGAGCCAGGCCTCGAGGTCGGGGTGTGCGGTAGTGGCGCTGGCCAGGTCGATGCCCCCACGTTCGAGGGCCCAGCGCAGGACGGCCGGCTCTACGTCGACGCGCACCGTGGACATCGACCGCCTCCTTCCTGCGCCGGGGCGGCTTTGTGTCGCCCTGAGTTCAGCCTAGTCATCGCCTGGGACGCTGTAAGCCCCACCCCGTACACTCGCGTCGTGATCACCGGAACTCTCAAAAACCAGGTTGACCGCGTCTGGGACGCCTTCGCCACGGGTGGCATCAGCAACCCTCTTGAGGTGATCGAGCAGATCACCTACCTGCTGTTCCTGCGTCGCCTGGATGAGGCACAGACGCAAGCCGAGGCCAAGGCGCGCCGCACGAACCAACCGGTGGAGACGACGATCTTCGACGCCGACCACCAGCACCTCCGCTGGCACCAGCTGAAGAACGTCGCCTCGGACGAACTCTTCGCCCGCATGGACCGCGAGGTCTTCCCGTTCCTGCGCCGTCTCGGCCAGCAGATTGGAGGGGAGGACTCCACTTACGCGCACCACATGCGAGACGCCCGCTTCACCATCCCCAACGCGCGCATGCTCGCCACCGCCGTGGATCTGATCGACAAGCTTCCCCTCACAAACCGGGACACCACCGGTGACCTGTACGAATACCTCCTCTCCAAGCTCTCCACCGCGGGACGGAACGGCCAGTTCCGCACGCCGCGGCACATCATCGACCTCATGGTGCGGATGACGGCGCCCACCCCGGAGGACGTGATCGTGGACCCGGCATGTGGCACGGCAGGGTTCCTCGTCGGCGCGTCGGAGTATCTGCGGGAGGAACACCCGGAACTTTTCTTTGACATGAACCAGCGGCTGCACTTCAACCGGCGCATGTTCCACGGATATGACTTCGACAGCACCATGCTGCGCATCGCCAGCATGAACATGCTCATGCACGGGGTGGAGTCCCCGGACATCGCGTACCGGGACTCCCTGGCCCAGGGTGCTAGCGACGGCGACGCTGGCAAATACAGCTTGATCCTCGCCAATCCGCCGTTCGCCGGGTCCCTCGACGCCGAGGGCGTCAGCTCTGACCTGCAGCGCGTGGTGAAGACGAAGAAGACGGAGTTGCTCTTCCTGGCCCTGTTCCTGCGGCTGTTGCAGCCGGGCGGTCGTGCGGCGGTGATCGTACCGGAGGGGGTGCTGTTCGGCTCGTCTAAGGCCCACAAGGACTTGCGCCGGATGCTGGTGGAGGACCATCACCTGCAGGCGGTGGTGAAGTTGCCTGCGGGTGTGTTCAAGCCCTACGCAGGGGTCTCGACGGCGATCCTCTTCTTCCGCAACGACGGTCCCGGCAGCACGGACGACGTCTGGTTCTACGACGTCCGCGCCGATGGGTTCTCGCTGGACGACAAGCGCACGCCGGTGGAGGCCAACGACCTGCCGGACCTCGTTCAGCGGTGGCAGAACCCGGCAGGAGAGAAGGACCGGCCGCGGACCGCGCAGTCCTTCCTGGTGCCCAAGGCGGACATCGTGGAGCAGGGGTACGACCTCTCCCTGAACCGGTACAAGGAGTTGGAGATCGAGGAGGTCGAGCACCGGGACCCGCTGGAGATCCTCGTCGACCTCGAACAGCTCGACGCCGAGATTGCCGCTGGGACTGCGGAGCTCAAGGGGATGCTGCGGTGAAGACGGTGAAGCTGGGTGACATTGTTTCCCTTAAGTACGGGAAAGCGCTGAAACAGGGTGATCGCCGAGGGGGGCCTGTTGCCGTCGTGGGCTCCAGTGGCGTCGTGGGGTTCCATGATCAAGCCCTCAGTTCGGGCCCCGCGATTGTCGTAGGAAGGAAGGGGTCAATCGGGTCGGTCACCTGGGTGCCCGGTGATGTTTGGCCTATAGATACTGCCTACGAGGCGGTGCCTCTCGGGGAGGGCGTCGATCTTCGGTGGCTGTATTGGATCCTTAGCGCTCTCGGTCTCAAGGGAATGAATAAATCAGCGGCAGTGCCAGGATTGAATCGGGATGATGTGTATCGTCTCTCGATTAGGCTTCCTGATCTCAAGGAGCAAAGGCGCATTTCGGCGATTCTGGACCAGGCTGACGAGCAGCGGTCGCGCCGGCGGGCGCAACTCGAGCGACTGGCTGCTCTTGTCCAGGTGGCGTTCGCTGATCGCGTCCGGGAGGCCGGTCCCGGGCAGCCCCTATCGGAGCTTGCGTCTTTCGTACGAGGCGTCACCTTCAAGCCCGAAGATGTGGCTGAGTCAGGTGTCCCCGTGATGCGTACGAAGAATGTGCAGAAGCGCCTGGACAGTTCGGATCTTATTCGCATCCCGGCAGAGCTCATCAAGAACGAGGCAAAGTATCTGCAAGAGGGGGACACCTTAGTGTCCAGTGCGAACAGCTACAACCTCGTAGGAAAATGCTGTTTCGTTGACTCCCTGCCGGAGCCGTCGGCTATCGGCGGATTCGTTTCAGCGCTTCGTCCCGGCCCCGACGTCGACCCGACTTTCCTCTACGCCTGGTTCAACAGTGACAGAGTCCAAGCGACCGTGCGAAGCTTTGGCAATAAGACGACGAATATCAGCAACCTCAACATCAAACGGACGTTGCAGTTGCGTATCCCGGACGTGTCTTTCGATATGCAGAGAGAATTCGCCGCCGTCGTCGAGAAGATCGACGTGCAGCGAGCGCGTGTCGAGCGGGCACTGGCGTTGGAGGACGAGCTGTTCGCGTCGCTCCAACACAGGGCATTCCGCGGGGAGCTGTGAATCCGGCAGGATGACAGTGGGCGGCTCGGTGGTGAGCTGCCGGAGAGGGTGTTGATGGCAGGCAACATGGACTGGGTGGAGCGGGCGCTCCCCGTTGCTCACGAGGACGCTGCGCAGGCCGAGGGCTACATGAGCACCGACCCGCGCGCGGCCGCGTTCTATGCCCGGCGCTGCGTCGAACGGGTCGTCGAGTTCGTCTACGCCACCCATCGCCTCGAGGACCCGTACAAGACCGACCTCTCCGGCCTCATCAACGGGGTAGCCTTCACCGGCCTGGCCGGACGCCCGGTGGTGGACAAGCTCAACTTCCTCCGTAAGGCCGGCAACAACGCCGTTCACAAGGATTCCGTGCTGGATGCCCGCGCCGCCCTCACCATCCTGCGCGAGCTGTTCCACGTGCTCGTCTGGGCCGCGTTCCACCACGGCCCGCACCCGGAGGCCGTGCCCACCGGTGCGCAGTTCGACCACGCACTTGCCCCGCAGAAGGCCGCCATGAGCGTGGAGCAGCTCGACGCCGTGATTGCCCGGCTCAAGAAGCAGGACGAGGACAACGCCCGTCTCCGCGAGCAGAACGAGCAGCAGGCCGCCGCGTACGAGGCCGAGATCCAGGCCCTGCGGGAGCAGATCGCCGCCGCCCAGGCCGCCGCCACCACCAGCGAACTCCCCGACCTTCACGACTACGACTACGCAGAGGCGGAGACCCGCTCTCTCTTCATCGACCTCCTCCTCGCCGAGTCCGGGTGGCCCCTCGACCAGGCTCGCGACCGCGAGTACCCCGTCACCGGGTTGCCCACCCCCGGCGGCACCGGGCGTGTGGACTACGTTCTCTGGGGAGCCGATGGTCTGCCCCTGGCCGTGGTGGAGGCCAAGCGCACCACCAAGAGCGCGCTCGAAGGCCAGGAACAGGCCCGCCGATACGCTGACGCCCTTGAAGCGCAGTTCGCTCGCCGCCCGCTGATCTTCTACACCAACGGCTATGACCACTGGTTCTGGGACGATGCGGCCTTCGGCGAGGCCGGCGGCTACCCGCCCCGTGAGATTGAAGGGTTCTTCACCGCCGACGAGCTCGAGCGCCTCATCCAGCGGCGTACCGTCCGCCAGGACCTTACGGACGTGCCGGTCAACGTGGACATCGCGGGACGGCCATACCAGCTGGAGGCGATCTCCGCCGTCGGGCAGGCCCTCGCCGCCCGCCAGCGCGATGCCCTGCTGGTCATGGCCACCGGCACCGGCAAGACCCGGACCGCCATCGCCCTCGTGGACCAGCTGATTCGGGGGAACTGGGTCAAGCGGGTCCTGTTCCTCGCGGACCGGACGGCCCTGGTACGGCAGGCCAAACGGGCGTTTGCCGCGAACCTGCCGGACACCGCCGTCGTGAACCTGCAGGACGAGAAGCGCGGGGAGGGGCGGGTCTACACCGCGACCTACCCGACCATGCTCAATCTGCTGGAGCACGACGGGCAGGACGGTGGGACGCGGAGGTTCGGCGCCGGGTACTTCGACCTCGTGATCATCGACGAGGCCCACCGCTCCGTCTATCAGAAGTACGGCGCGATCTTCGACTGGTTCGACTCCCTGCTGGTGGGCCTCACCGCTACACCCAAGGACGAGGTGGACCACAACACCTACCGGCTGTTCCACCTCGAGGACGGGGTGCCCACCTTCGCCTTCGACCTTGAGGAGGCCGTGGAGCAGGGGTACCTGGTGCCGCCGCTGGGGGTGTCCGCGGGGACGGAGTTCCTGCGCCAGGGGATCCGTTACGCCGACCTCTCCGACGAGGAGAAGGCCGAGTGGGACGCGCTGGATTGGGGCGAGGACGGCCCCCCGGACAGCGTGGACTCCGAGCAGGTCAACAGGTTCCTCTTCAACGAAGACACCGTGGACAAGGTCCTGGAGCTGCTCATGGAGCGCGGTCAGAAGGTGGCCGGCGGTGACCGGCTCGGCAAGACCATCGTGTTCGCGAAGAACCAGAATCATGCCGACTTCATCGAGCGTCGATTCAACGCGCGGTTCCCCGAGCTGGGCGGGACGTTCGCACGGGTGATCACCAGCAAGACCGCGTTCAACGACGCACTGCTGGATGACTTCTCCGACTCGGACAAGGCCCCACATATCGCCATCAGCGTGGATATGCTGGACACCGGGGTGGACATCCCTGAGGTGGTGAACCTGGTGCTGTTCAAGGTGGTCCACTCCAAGACCAAGTTCTGGCAGATGATCGGCCGCGGCACCCGCCTGTGTCCCGATCTGTTCGGGCCCGGGCAGGACAAGAAGAACTTCACCGTCTTCGACTTCGGAGAGAACCTGCCTTACTTCAACCAGGATCTCCCCGAGCCGGGGTCCTCCGTGCAGAAGTCCCTTACCCAGCGGTTGTTCGAGGCACGGGCCGGGATTGTGGCGGCCCTGGATGCGCGCGAGGGCGATGGGGAGGCGGGCTCGGCCAGCGTCGTACGCCAGGCCCACGCCACCTGGCTGCACTCCTACGTGGAGGGCATGCCGATGCAGAACCTGCTGGTGCGCAAGCACCGGCGCCACGTGGAGCGCTGGTCCGAGCCCGATGCGTGGGCCGCGGTGACCGCCGAGGATGTCGACGAACTCGCCGACCATGTGGCCGGACTGCCCTCCACGCTGCGTGACCCGGACGAAGCAGCGAAGCGCTTCGACCTCGTGACCCTGCGCTGGCAGTTGGCCACCCTGGACGGTGATGCCGCCCTGGCGGAGCGTTGCCGCAGATCCGTCCAGGAGGTCGCGGGTGCGTTGCTGAGTCAGCTGGCTATCCCAGCCGTCAAGGTGGAAGAGTCCCTGCTGCGCTCCGTTGCGGAAGACCTGTGGTGGGAAGGCGCTGGCGTCGTTGACGTGGAGGCGCTGCGGGAGAGCCTGCGCGGACTGGTGGTGTTCCTGCCGAGGCTGAGCTCCTCACCGGTGTACACGGACTTCGTGGACACCCTGGGGGAGATCGACGAGGTGGTCGTGGTGCCGGCACGGCCGGGCATGAATTGGGAGCGCTACCGCGAGAAGGCCATGGCCTTCCTGCGCGCCGAGGAGGACACCCTGGCGTTGCGGAAGCTCCGCGGCAACCAGCCGCTGACGGCCACGGATCTCGAGGAGCTCGGTCGCATGCTGGTGGCGGCGGGCGGATCTGACCGGCCGGAGCTGGATTGGGTGCGTGAGCACGCCGGCGCCGAGCTGGGCGTCTTCGTGCGCAGTCTTGTGGGGTTGGAGCGGCGGGCCGCGGAAGAGGCGCTGGCCGCGTTCCTGGACGAGGGCAGGTGGACCACGCGCCAGATCCGCTTCACCCGCATGCTCGTGGACGACCTGGTGCGCAACGGCGTGGTGGACCCGGGTCGGCTCTACGAGGACCCGTATCTCGCACTGGGTGGCGTCGATGCCGTGTATCCGCAGGATGCTGCGGACGCCGTGGTGGCCGTACTGGCCGAGGTGCGGGCGCGGGCCGAGGTGGAAGCGGGGAAGGTGGCCTGAGGACGGACTACTTGCGGACGGCGCGCTGAGCGACCTGGGGCAACATCTGACCAATCTGTCTGAGCCCATCCGGACCAGTGATGGCGGCGACTGCGATGATGCCTGCTGTGCCAATGGGCTAGGCCCGTGGTGCTCAGGACCGCACGCATTTGCTCGTGGGCCAGACCGGCGAGGAAACGTTGGTTCTCGAGGTCTTTTTTTCGTTGGCCCGGTCAATGAGTTCATCCACCATCCTGGCCATCCGCCACACCTACAAGGAGTCGGGGCTGCCATCGCGGGCGGCAGCCACGCCGGAGCGGGTGCTCGCCTACACGCGGGAGCAGCACCACGTGGGGAAGTTCCCGAAGGAGCCCGCCCGCCACTGGCTGATCTTCATGGGGGAGGGCGGGCGTCGTTCTCGCCTCACCGCCGTGTACGAGAACCGCGGGGAGGCCGTGGCTGAGCGCACGGAGCGGCACCGGTACTACGACGTTGCGCCGGTGCCGCTGTTGGCCTCCCTCGAGGAGCGCCTGGTGGTGGAGTGGTCCGCAGACCCCGTGAACTGGGCCAAGCGCGGCCCCCTGGCGTCGCGGTTCCCCGTCCTGGAGATCGCCGACCCCACCACCGAGGCGTTCCCCGGCTTCGACCACGTGCTGCTCAGCTACGGGGACCTGCAGTCAATGGTGACCGAGACCCGCTACGCAGGCTGGCGCACCGCCCTGCAGGCCGTACGCGGGATCTACCTGATCGCCGACGAGACCGCGGGCCAGTGCTACGTCGGCAAGGCCGACGGCGAGCGTGGTGTGCTCGGGCGGTGGGAGGCCTACGCCCGTGACGGGCATGGCGGGAACGTCGCCCTCCGGGATGCCCTGGAGCTCGACCCCGCCCAACCGGAGCGGTACACGTTCAGCCTGTTGCGCGTGTTCGGCTCCAATACCCCGCAGGCCCAGATCGACGCCGCGGAGAAGCACTACAAGGACGCTCTGATGACGCGCCGGTTCGGGCTGAACCGGAACTGAACGGACGTCGTTGTCCTGGGGGAGAGAGCGAAGGGCAGACGGGGGGGATGGAATGCCCGCGCCGAGCCTCGGGGAGGAGGACAAGCGCGCCATCCCGGCACTGCAGCCACCGCTGAGTTCCTCGAATGTGACCGCCCACGAGCACACGGGGCACCAGCAAGCCGCCCGCATTGATGTCGTCGCGCGGGCCGAGGTCGTCGAGGCGGGCGGGTCAGGTCTGATGGGCGTGAACGGCCTCCCCGGAACCGGCAAGACGACGATGCTCCGGGGCATCCTGGCGTCCAACGTCGTCGAACGAGCACGCCGATTGTCGGCGTGTGAGAACCCATTCGACGCCCTCACCGAACGCACCCATGAGTGGACCGGCGAGGGCAGGATGCGACGACGGGCGCGCGAACTCCGGCCCGAGGTGGCTGGCCTCGAAAGGGTGGTGGCCTCGGCGAACAACGCGGACGAGGAGAACATCTCCGAGGAGATTCCACATCGGAGCGCCATCAAGGACGGCCGACACGTGGATGCGGACTACTTCGCCTGCCTGGCCACCGCCGCCTTGGGCGGAAGCGGCGGGGGAAGAGGACGCCCTGGGTGAGGACAGCTTGACGTCGGAGCAGCCGGGCGCCTCGGGCCTGGCCACTGCGCCGATGGCAACGGCACCGACTCCGCCCCGCTCCGCGCGCAGGCGGCCGACGAGGGGGTAGTGCTGCTCGGGGTCCTTCCGGAGGGGCCGGGTCGGCCCGGACCGGCCCGGGGCGCACGGGGCGCACGGGGCCGGCCGGACCGGCCTACGGATCGGACGGCTCAGCTCTGGGCCGACTCGACGTCCTCGTCGACCCAGTCGCGGGAGCGTTCCACGGCCTTCTTCCACAGCCGCAGGGCGCGCTCAGCCTCCTCCTCGTCCATGGTGGGCTCCCAGCGCTTGTCCTCTTCCCAGTTGGCCACGAGCTCGTCCTGGGACGCCCAGAACCCCACCGCCAGGCCTGCGGCGTAGGCGGCGCCGAGAGCGGTGGTCTCGATGACCTTGGGGCGCACGACGGGCACGCGCAGCAGGTCCGCCTGGAACTGCATGAGCAGCTCGTTGGCGACCATGCCACCGTCGACCTTCAGTTCGGTGAGGTCCACGCCGGAGTCCGCGTTCATGGCGTCCAGGACCTCGCGGCTCTGGAAGGCGGTGGCCTCGAGCGCCGCGCGGGCGATGTGCCCCTTGTTGACGTAACGGGTCATGCCCACCATGGCGCCGCGGGCCGCGGCGTCCCAGTGCGGGGCGAAGAGGCCGGAGAACGCGGGGACGAAGTAGACGCCGCCGTTGTCCTCCACGCCGGCGGCCAGGGTCTCGACCTCCGGGGCGCTGCCGATCATCCCGAGGTTGTCCCGCAGCCACTGGATCAGCGAGCCGGTGACGGCGATCGAGCCCTCCAGCGCGTACACCGGCTTCTGGTCGCCAATGCGGTACGCCACCGTGGTGAGCAGGCCGTTGTCCGAGTGCACCGGCTCCTCGCCGGTGTTGATCAGCATGAAGTTGCCGGTGCCGTACGTGTTCTTGGCCTGGCCGACCTCGAAGCACGCCTGGCCGAAGGTCGCCGCGTGCTGGTCGCCCAGGATGCCGGTGATCGGCGTCTCGCGCAGCAGCTGCTGGCCGGATACGGTGCCCACCTCGGCGGAGGAGCTGACGATCTCCGGAAGCATGGACATCGGGATGCCCATGTCCGCGCAGATCTCCTCGTTCCAGTCGAGGGTGTCCAGGTTCATCAGCATGGTGCGGGAGGCGTTGGTGACGTCGGTGACGTGCCGGCCACCCTCGCCGCCGCCGGTGAGATTCCACACGAGCCACGAGTCCGTGGTGCCGAAGATGAGGTCGCCGTTCTCGGCGGCCTCCCGGGCACCGTCCACGTTCTCCAGAATCCAGGCCACCTTGGGGCCGGAGAAGTACGTGGCCAGGGGCAGCCCGACGCGCTCCTTGTAGCGGTCCGCGCCGACGTCGCCGGCCAGGCGCTCGCAGAGGTGGTCGGTGCGGGTGTCCTGCCACACGATGGCGTTGTACACCGGCTTGCCGGTGTTGCGGTCCCACACCACGGTGGTCTCACGCTGGTTCGTGATGCCCACGGCGGCGACGTCGTGTCGGGTCACCTCGGCGCGGGCCAGGGCCTCCCCGATGACCTCGCGGGTGTTCGTCCAGATCTCCACCGGGTCGTGCTCCACCCAGCCGGCGCGCGGGAAGATCTGCTCGTGTTCGCGCTGACCAGTGGACACGATGGCCCCACTGTGGTCGAAGAGGATCGCGCGCGTGGACGTGGTGCCCTGGTCGATGGCCATCACGTAGCGGGGGGTGGTCATGTCCTACTCCTTCGGAGGTGGTCACGGGGGTGTGGGGGTGGCGGGCACGTTCCCGACGGGGAACGTGCCCGCCGGGGTTGGACGGGCAGACCGCTCAGACGAACAGAGGCGCGGCGAGGCCGGCCAGGACGGCGCCGACGAGCGGGCCGACGATCGGCACCCAGGCGTAGCCCCAGTCCGAGCCGCCCTTGTGCCGGATCGGCGCGACAGCGTGGAACAGGCGGGGGCCCAGGTCGCGCGCCGGGTTGATGGCGTACCCCGTGGGGCCGCCCAGGCTCGCGCCGATCGCGACGACGAGCAGGGCCACCGCGAGCGGGCCGAGCCCGGAGGGGGTGGAGCCGAAGAGCAGGACCACGAACACCAGGACGAACGTGGCGATCACCTCGGTGACCATGTTCCACAGCGGGTTGCGGATCTCGGGACCTGTGGCGAACGTGCCCAGGATCGCGCCCTGGTCCGTCTCCGCCTGGTAGTGGTCGCGGTAGGCCAGCCAGGCCAGGGCCGCGCCGAGGAAGGCGCCGATCAGCTGCGCCGCGAAGTACGCGAGCGTGGTGCCGAGGGTCACGGCGATGCCGGGGGCGTACTCCTCGGCGCCGCTGACGAGCAGGCCGACGGTCACGGCGGGGTTCAGGTGCGCACCGGTCGCGGCAGCGACGTAGACGCCCGCGAAGACGCCCAGCCCCCAGCCGAAGCTGATGAGCAGCCAGCCTCCGCCGTTGCCCTTGGTCTTCGTCAGGACGACGTTGGCGACGACGCCGACGCCGAGCAGGAGGAGGATGGCCGTGCCGGCGATCTCATGCAGGAAGATCGTGCCCATGGACGGGCTCCTTTCCGTGGACGGGGGCGGCGTCGGCAGCTGCGAGCGCGGCGGCGGCGGTGACGTCGTCGTGGGCGGTCTCGCCGCGGAGGCGGGCGGCGACGAGGTCCTTGTACGCCCGGATCTCACCGGCGATGCGCTCTTCATCCCAGCCCAGCTCGGGGGCCACGAGGGACGCGATCTCCGCGGCCGCCGCGACGCCGCGGTCACGGACCTCGGTGGACAGGCGCGTGCGGCGCTCGATGACGTCGTCCAGGTGGACGACGCCCTCGGCCCGGGCGGCGTGGACGATCTCGGCGCGCAGGTAGCGCGGCGCCTCGGCGAGAGGGACGCTCAGGGACGGGTCGGCGTCGATCAGGTCGAGCACGTGGCGCAGCACGGTGCCGTAGCGGAACAGGAGCCGGTCCACGCGGGCCTCGTCCAGGCCGTAGTCGGCGGCGATGCGGTCCGCCTCCGCCTCGATCTCCGAGTAGCCGAGGCCGCCGAGCACGGGGATGTGCTCGGTGAGGCTGGGACGGGTCGGGTGGGTCTCGCGCACCACGAAGTCCACGACGTCCTCGGCCATGGCCCGGTACGTGGTCCACTTGCCGCCGGCCACGGCGGTGAGGCCGGGGGCCACCTCGGTGACGGTGTGCTCACGGGAGATCTTGGTGGAGCCGCCGTCGGATCCGGTGACCGGCTGCAGGAGCGGGCGCAGGCCGGCGTACGTGGCGATCACGTCGTCACGCGTGAGGTCCTCCTTCAGCACCGCGTTGGCGTGCTCGAGGATGTAGTCGATGTCGTCCGCGGTGGTGGCCGGATGGGCCACGTCCTCCGCCCACGGGGTGTCCGTGGTGCCGATCACCCAGTACTCGTCCCACGGGATGAGGAACAGCACGGACTTCTCCGTCTTGGTGATCACGCCGGTGGCGGCGTCGGCGCGGATGCGGTCGCGCGGGACGGTGATGTGGGCGCCCTTGGAGGCGAGCACCTCGAGGCCGCCGTCGGCCCCGGCCAGCTCCTGCTGCTCCTGGGTCCACACGCCCCCGGCCAGGATCACGGCGCGCGCGTGCACGTCGAACTCCTCGCCGGAGGTCTCCTCGCGGACACGCACGCCCTGCACACGGCCGTCGTCGCCGCGCAGGTAGTCGGTGACGGCGGTGTAGTTGGCGGCCACGGCGCCGTGGTCCACGGCGGAGCGCACGAGCATCATGGCCAGGCGGGCGTCGTCGAACTGGGCGTCGGCGTACTCGACCGCGCCGACGATCTTCTCGTCGTCGAGGGAGGGGAAGGTCGCGGCCATGGAGCGGCGGCTGAGATGGCGGTGCGCGCCCATCGCGCGGCGGCGGCCGAGCGACTGCATGGCGTCGTACATGGTGACGCCGGCGCCGATGAAGCCGCGGTCGATCACCTTGTGGAAGAACGGGAAGACGAAGCGCAGGGGACGCACCAGGTGGGGCGCGGTCTGGGTGAGCAGCAGGTCGCGCTCCCGCAGCGCCTCGTACACCAGCTTGACGTCCAGCATCTCGAGGTAGCGCAGGCCACCGTGCATGAGGCGGGAGGAGCGGGACGAGGTCCCGGAGGCCCAGTCGCGGGCCTCGACGATGCCCACGTCGAGGCCGCGGGTGGCCGCGTCGAACGCGGCGCCCACGCCGGTGGAGCCGCCGCCCACGACCAGGATGTCGAGGGGGGCCTCCGGGCTGGTCGCCCGGAGGCGGGCGAGGTGATCCTCCCGCGTGGCGGCGGAGAGGGAGACGGTTCGCAGGGTCGGCATGGAGGGATTGCTCCTTTATCGGTGGAGGCACAGTGTAGTGGCGTGGCTCACGATACCTGGTGTCATATCACGAGATCCGGTATCAGCGCGAGCCGAGGTCCATGATGTCACTCCCGGGTCGCGGGTGCCCACGCGCCGGGTACGGTCTCGCGGAACCCGAGCCGCTCGCACAGGGCCACGTCGGTGCGCGTGGAGGTGGCCCGTCTCGCACGGTCCCCGGACTGTGGCACCTCACCCTGTTCCGCTGGAACGAGGGCGGAGCGCCCCGGGTGACGCGTACCCACGGGTGAGGCCCCGCCCCTACACTCCGACCATGGACATCACCGTCGGCGCCGTCGGCCGCGCCTCGCTCTCGGACTGGGAGCAGGAATGCTGCGGTGACCCGATCGCCGTGGGGGAAGTCCACGAGCTGATCCTGCTGCCCTCCCGGGGAGTGAGTCAGGCTGGGCCCCTGGTCTCTGCAGGCTGGGTCGTCACCCATCACGACGACGGCAGCCCCGCCGGGTCGATCCCGTTGCGTCGTGTGCGGGCCGTGGTGAGGGCGGCACACGAGGTGTGGCCCTCGGGGCGGCTCGCCGAGATCGACCGCGTCCCCGGCCACGCTGACCTGACGGTCCTTGAGCCGGAGGAGGCCACCGGCCTCGGCTTGGGGGAGGTCGTCTATGTCGGCGCCTACGAGCCGGTGCTCCCCGAGACTCCCCGCCCTGACGAGTGGCTTCTCGACCTGGAGATCCTCGAGGACCTCGGTCCGCACACCTGGTGAGCCTCGCGAGTCCATCCCCTCACGGTCTCGAGCTACATGGGGTGAGCGTAGAAGTCCGTTCGGCGGCACGGATTGCCCCCGACACGCCGACCTCGGTGCGCATGGATGCGAACGTTCACATCACCGCATCCCCCACGCCTCTCCACGATGCGCACGTGGGGGATTTCTCTTTCGCCACGGGGTCCTAGGCGGTTCTTCCGGAGCTGACGTTGCCTTCGCCGTCATAGATGGCCCCCCCACCTCCCCGGTCGCTCGCGAGCATCGCGTAGACGAGGGTGTCCGTCCACTCGCCCTTACTCCACAGGTCCTGCCGGTGGTGTGCCTCTCGACGCATCCCGAGCGTCTCGGCCAGTCGGGCGGACGCCGTGTTGCGGGCATCCATCTGTGCCACCACCCGGTGCAGGCCAGACGTCTCGAACCCCAGGTCCAGCAGCGCAGCCGCGGCCTCCCGGGCGAAGCCTTGACCGGCATGCCGCGGATCCAGTGCCCAGCCGATCTCCGCGACACCGCGCTCGCGGTCCGTCAGCCACAGGATCACGTCACCCACGGGGACGCCCGCGTGCTCCACCACCAGGGACACCGCCCCGGACGGGCCGCCGAGGTCGTCCCACGTGATCCGCTTGGCCAGCTTCGCTCGCGCGGTCGCCTCGTCCCAGGGCTCGTCCAGCAGGTGGCGCACCACCTCGGGCTGCGTGTACATCTCCTGCAACCAGCCGAAGTCGTCCTCCCGGTGCGGTCGCAGCGTCAGCCGCGCGGTGGGCAACGGCCAGTCAGGGGCGCGGCCGCCCGCAGCCGCGCCCTCCTTGCGCCCCGCCGGAGGCGGGGCGTCGACGTCGGTGGGGGCCGGCGTCGTCGTGCCGGACGCCCAGTCCTGGCGCAACATTGCGTAGGCCACCGACGCCAGCGGCTCCCCGCCCTCCACCGGCCAGCCGCGCCGGTAGTGCGCCTCTTTCACCCAGCCGGCCCGGCGGAAGGTGCGCAGCATGGGCACGTTGTCCTCGCGGGTCTGGCCCTCGAAGCGGTCCACCGCGGGCATCGACTCGAACACGAGCCGGGTGAGCGCGGTGAGGATCTGCGCGCCGAGCCCGCGCCCGCGGAACCGCTCCGCCACGCGCAGGTCGAACAAGGGGGTGGGGTCCGTGAGGTCCTCCAGGCGCACCACGCCGACGCGGCCGTGCTCGGCGTGGTCGATCCAGAAGGTGCGGTGGTCCTCATCCTCCCAGGCGCCGCCATCGACGGCCTTCTCCGCCTCCGGCCGGGTGACGCGCGGGCGCGTGTGGAACGGCCACGCGTTCTCGGTGAGCAGGGCGACGAGCGCGTCCCGGTCGGCGCCTGCCGGGTCGAGTGGAGTGAAGGTGACGTCCATGGGGCCGAGAGTAGGGGAGGGGACGTCACCGCCGCCCGTTGCCGTGACCCCATGGCCACGCCCCTCCTCGACCTCGCGGCGCGCCGCGCGAGGAAGCCCGGGACGCGCAGGCCGAGATCGGCTGGACCATAGCCCCGGCCCACGCCGGCCGGGGCCACGCCACCGAGCTGGCCTGTGCCCTGCTGGACCTCGCCTTCGCGGGCCTCGGCGTCCGACCCGTGGAGGCTCACGCCTTCGCGGACAACGCGCCCATCCCGCGCGTGATGGAGAAGGTCGGCCTGCGCCACGAGGGCATCTTCAAGGAGGAGTCACTGCACCGCACCCGCGGCTGGGTGGACGGCGTCACTTACGCGATGCTCGCCTCGGAGCATCGGGCCCGGGGCTGACGGCTTTCCACCTCAGACGCCCAGAAGTACGCAACGCTCTAGACATAACGTTGCGTAAGGTTGTGGCATGAGCAACGATCCGCGCCCGACCCCGTGGGCCGTCGGCTGGGAACAGCGCCCCTGGACCGCGGACCCCGACGACGCCGGCGTCCTCACCCGCCGCGCTCGCGTGCGTGCAGCAGGCCCATATCGAGCCGCGCTCCCCGCCCGTATCGCCCGCCTCGGGCTCGACCTGCCCTCTGATCTGGCGACCGAGGTCGAGGAGGCGACGGCCGCCGTCGTGCGCTTCGACGCCGAGATCAGCCACGCCCTCCCGGGGCTCACCGGCGAGATCGCCCCGATCGACGCGGTGCTCCTGCGCACTGAGTCCGCGTCCTCCTCGCAGATCGAGCACATCACGGCGGGCGCGCGAGCCCTCGCCCTGGCGACTCTCGGCGAACGCACCCGCCCGAACGCAGCGCTCGTGGCGGCGAACGTGAGGGCCATGGGCGCTGCTTCCCGGCTGGCTGCCGACCTGGACGAGCCCGCCCTGCTGGCCGCCCATCGTGCCCTCATGGACGGTCAGGAGCATGCCCGGCCGGGCGCCTACCGCGATGCGCAGGGGTGGATCGGGGGCGGGGCGCCCACGCCGCACACGGCGCAGTTCGTCCCGCCCCACCCGGAGCGCCTGCGTGCCGGGATGGACGATCTCTTCGCCTACCTGCGACGCACGGACGTGCCCGCCCTCGTGCAGGCCGCCATCGCGCACGCCCAGTTCGAGACCATCCACCCGTTCGCGGACGGCA
Source organism: Micrococcus sp. Mcc89 (assembly GCF_024519795.1). Lineage (NCBI taxonomy): Bacteria > Bacillati > Actinomycetota > Actinomycetes > Micrococcales > Micrococcaceae > Micrococcus > Micrococcus sp. Mcc89. The sequence goes on from NZ_JALJRI010000117.1 coordinate 74,313, forward strand.
ACGGCCGCACCGGGCGCGTCCTCGTGCACGCCGTGTTGCGCCGGGCCGGCGCGATCACCCGTATGGGGGTGCCCCTCTCAGCGGGACTCCTCACGGACACGGCCGGATACTTCGACGCCCTCACCGCCTACCGCGACGGCGACCCCGCGCCCATCGTGCGCCGCTTCGCGCAGGCCGCCCTGGCCGCCGTCGGCAACGGCCGAGAGCTCGTCGCGGACCTGGACGAGGCCCTGACCGGCTGGCGCGAGCGGCTCACCGCCCGGCGGGACGCGGCGGTCTGGCGGGCGCTCGCGGTGATCATCGCGCAACCCGCCGTGACCGTGGACCACCTGGCCCAGGCGCTGGGTGTCTCGCGCCCGGCCGCCCAGCGGGCCGTGGACCAGCTTGTCGAGGCCGGCGCTCTGCAGGCCGCGTCCGCTCAGCGTCGGAACCGGGTGTGGCTGGCCACCGAGGTGCTCACCTGTCTGGACGAGTTCGCCGCGCGTGCGGGCCGGCGGGGTTGACCGGGGGCGGTCTACAGGGTTGACCAGCCTCAGTGCCGTATGTAGTGCCCCGGCCATCCGGGCGGGCGTCGGGTTGCGGGCGTCCATCTGCGCCACCACCCGGTGCAGGCCGTACGTCTCGAACCCCAGGTCCAGCTGGGACACCGATCCGGCAGGGCCGGCGAGGCCGTCCTCCCGGTACGGGCGCAGCGTCAGCCGCGCGGTGTGCAACGGCCAGCCAGGGGCGAGGTCGCCCGCAACCGCGTACTCCCCGCGCACCACCCGGGACGTCGATGCCGGCTGGGTGCCACGCTTCGACGTCGACGTGCTGGAGGCCGCCCTGCGGCCCGTCCACGAGCGGCCCCGGTGGGAGGAATGGGGGCAGATCGCCGCGCCAACCCTGCTGATCACCGGGGAAAACGGGTACGTGCCCGCCGGAGAGCTGGACGAGATGCGGCTGCGGCGCCCGGAGGTGCGGCACGTGCAGGTGCCCGGCGCGGGGCACGACGTGCACCTGGACGCGCCGGAGCGGGTGGCTGAGCTCGTGCGGGGGTTCGCGGCCTGATTGCTCTGGGGCAGGATCACCTCATGGACCACAAGCAGATCCTCCACGACGGGCTGCGCCGCCAGCGTGCGGCCCTCGTCCAGAAGCTCGAGGGCCTCAGCGAGCGCGACGCCCGCCTGCCGCGCACTCCCACCGGCACCAACCTGCTGGGACTGGTCAAGCACGCCGCCGTCGTCGAGCTGGAGTACTTCGGCGAGACGTTCGGCCGCCCCGCCGAGGTGCAGCTGCCCTGGGCGGCGGCGGGGCGGCCGGAGGAGGACAACGTGGACATGTTCGCCGCCGAGGGTGAGTCCCTCGAGGACGTCCTCGAGTTCGCCCGCCGTTGCTTCGCACACGCGGACGCGACCATCACGGCCCTCGGCGCCGACGCCCCCGGGCGGGTGGCGTGGTGGCCCGACGACAAGGCGGAGGTCACGCTCGCGCAGATCATCGCGCACGTCGCCCTGGACGAGGCCCGGCACGCCGGCCACGCGGACATCCTGCGGGAGCAGATCGACGGGCAGGCCGGCCTGCGCGCCTCGGGGAACAACCTGCCCCCGTGGGACGCCGACCGCTGGGCCGCCCACGTGGACCGTCTGACCGCCATCGCGGAGGGGAGCGGCGGGCCGGGCCGGAACTGAAGGCACATGCCTCCCGTGCCCGACCTGCCCGCCTGCCTCGAGCGCGAGCCGCTGACCCGCGCCGTCGTCACCGGCTACGCCGCGAAGGTGACCGCCGAGGACCGCGCCGTGCAGCGGGACGCCTTCATCGCCGCGATGGTGTGGGGATACGGACGGGTCGGCTACGGCCCCTCCCGGGTGGAGCGCATCATGACGCAGCCCGGGTTCGAGGAGCAGCTCGCCGACGTCACCCGCATCACCCTCGAGCAGGGCGGGCCCGCGGCCTTCGAGCACATCCGGCAGCAGCGCAAGAGCGGGGTCGGCTGCATCAAGCACCTCGGCGCGGCCTTCGGCACCAAGTACCTCTACTTCCTCACCAAGGCCCACCGGGAGTCCGACATCGCCCCCGTCCTCGACTCCGTGGTGCGCGCCTGGTTCGCCGAGCATGCGAAGGACGTCGACGTCCGGATCGGCGGCGGTTGGACCTACCCCCGCAAGTACGCCACGTACGTGGAGACCATGCAGGCGTGGGGTGAGGAACTCGAGATCCCGGCCGACGACGTCGAGCGGCTCATCTTCCTGGAGCAGCAGGGCGCCACCCAGGAGCCCTGGCGGGAGAGCTGGAGTTCCGCCGCCGCGGACCCGGAGGCCGGCGAGCTGCTCGAGGCCCTCCGCCTCGCGCTGGCCGACCTGGGCGCCGGGGACGACGCCGAGCCCCACCTGCGGGCTCTGGAGGACGTCATCGCCGACGCGGAGGACCGGGCGCCCGACGAGGAGTGAGGTCCGCCCGCCTGCGCGCGGTTGGAGTCGAGATGAACGTGTCCGCTGTGCAGCTGATCGGCGACGAGTCCGGCGTGCACCGCGGCCTGTACCGGCGCGTCGTGGACCACGTCCCGTGGCTACGCGGCTTCGTCTGCGACGACCTCCACAATTTCGGCCCAGAGGACCGGTGGATCTTGGCGCGGTGAGGGCTCAGCGATCCATCGCAAGGGCGCCTACCGTGTCCAGGGCCCTCCGTAGGCTCGAGGCGTAGCCGGGGTAGATGTCCCGGACGAAGAGAGGACATTGGCATGACCACCAAGGCGGGGCTCATCGTGGCCGCTTCCCATGCTCTGCAGAACAGTCCCCAGCTGTTCGCACGCGTCGAGGACGGCGGTGTGGTCATTGGTGGGCGTGGCGGCGAGGTCATGCCGGATTCGACCGGGCTGTACGCGGTTGTCGCGCAGGATCCTGACGCGGCGCGAGCCGAGCTGCGATTGGACACGTCTGTCAGTCGAAGCGATGTGCTTTACATCGGCAAGGCCGAGGGCAGCCTGCGGGCCCGCCTGGAACGCAAGCATTTCGCGGGCGGCGGCACCGCGCACTCCACTCTGCGCCGCACTCTGGCCGCACTCCTGGTGGATCGGCTGGACCTGGAGCCAGTCGCCGTCGCCTCCGCGGGTCGATTCTCCCTCACCCCGGAGAGCGGCGAGCAGCTGACCACCTGGATGCGCCGTCACCTCGCCGTCCGTGTGTGGCAGGCGCCCGCCGGGTTCGCGGAAGTGACACCGCTCGGGGGCATCGAGAAGCCTGTGATCGACACGCACACCCCGCCGTTGAACCTCATCTACGGCGGTACCAGCCCCGAAGCACAGCTGCTCCGCCAGCGCATCCGGAAGGCCCGCACGGCCCTGGCGGAGCAGGCGAAGCGCGGTGTGGACGTGGTGGAAGTCCATTCGTCGGCGCGCGCGGCCGTCGGCGACTTGTTCCGCCGCCGCCCCAGCCAGTACGGGCTGCGGGGAAGCGTCGGTCTCTGGGAGGAGCTCGCTGAACGGCTCGACGACACCCCCATGCCCACCAGTGAGTATGAACTCGGCCGGCTCCTGCGCGATGCGCTCGATCGCTCCCTTGAGGGGGCCGAGCCTTACGACGAGGACAAGGTCAATGTGGAGCGGTTCAACCGCGGAGGCATGAGTCAGGGCCTCGTCCATCTGCCCTGGTGGGAGGACCAGGCCATCCCCCTCCTCCTCGACCGCTGGGGAGCCTGGGCGGACACCCGGGGTCTCCTCGGCCCGGAGGACTACATCGGGAGCTGGTGACCCGACAGTGTGTGGTGCCTGCCGCCGTCCTCGATGGCCTCCTTCGCCACCGGCCGGGTGACGTGGGGCGCACAGGGAAGGGCCACGCGTTGCCGGTGAGCAGCGCAATGAGCTCCGCGCGGTCCGCGCCGGCGGGGTCGAGACGGGTGATGGCGACGGTCATGGGGCGAGGGTGGGCGCCGGCATCTTATGCCCCTCCCCACCCGGCCCCTTCCGAGTCCGACACAATGCATACATCCATGCATGCATCCGATTATTCTGGCCCGCATGACTCCACTCTCCGACCCCTTATGGGGCAGTCGTGCCACGGCTGCCGGCCGCCTGGCCCACGACGTCGCCTGGCGCATCGTCCGCGGTGAGATCGCCGCGGGGGAGATGCTCACCGAGGTCCAGCTCTCCACGGAGGCCGGCATCTCCCGGACGCCGGCCCGGGAGGCCCTCCTCCAGCTCGAGCGCTGGGGCCTGGTGCGGCTCCTCCCCAAGAAGGGCGCGGCCGTGCAGGCTCTCACGCCGCAGAGCGTGGCCGACCTCACGGCCCTGCGTGGCCTCCTCGAGTCCACCGCCCTCGCCACGGTCGCCGCGCGGCCCGACGCCGTCGGGCCCCTCGTCGCCACGCTCACCGCCAACCTGGAGCAGCAGCGCGCCGCCCTGGACGCCGGCGACCTCGCTGCCTTCTCCGCGCTGGACGTGCGCTTCCACCGGGACGTGATCGCCACGTGCGGCAACGCCGCCTTCGACGAGGTCGTGCGCACCTTCGCCCCCCGCCTGGCCCGCCTCATCCACGCCGCCACCGGCGGATCCGTCGACGCCGCCCGCCGCCTCCTCGATGGGCACGCCGAGATCTGCGCTCAGCTGGCCGCCGGGCGCGCCGCAGACGCCCAGCGCGCCCTGCAGGCGCACCTCGACACCGCGGGGACCGGCGTCGTCCCCGGCCCGCCGCCCGTGGGTCTGTCCGAGGCAGGTGAACCCCGATGATCGAGGGCCTGCTGATCCTGCTGCTCTGCCAGCTGGCGGGCACGCTCGTGGCCGACACGCTGCACCTGCCGATCCCCGGGGCCGTGCTGGGCATGCTCCTGCTGCTCGGCCTGCTCGCGTGGCGCCGGCCGGCCGAGGACGCACCGGTGATGACGGCGAGCCATCACCTGCTCCAGCACCTGCCGCTGCTGTTCGTCCCGGCGGGCGTCGGCGTCGTCGCGGTGCTGGGCCTCATCGGGGAACACCGGGCGCTGATGCTGGTCGGCTTCGTGGTGCCCTGGCTGCTGGGGCTGCTGGTCACCGCCGGCGTCGCCGCCCCGCTCGCCCGCCGCCTCACGGACAAGGAGGACGCACAGTGAACGCCGCCGAACTCACCGACTCCCTCGCGGAGGCCTGGGACGCGCTCCTGCACACACCGCTGTTCGGCATCGCGCTGACCCTCGCCGTCGCCGTGCTCTCCCGCCGCCTGTGGCTCGCCGCCCGGCAGACCGCCCTGCTCACGCCCGTGCTCGTGACGATCGTGCTGGTGGCCGCGTTCCTGGCCCTGACCGGCATCGACTACGAGACCTACATGATCGGCGGCAGCTACCTCACCTTCCTGCTCGGTCCCGCCACCGTGGCCCTCGCCGTCCCCCTGTACCGGGCCGGCCCTGACATCCGGAAGCTGCTGCTGCCGGTCGCCGTCGGGGTCACCGTCGGCTCGCTGACCGCCATGGTGAGCGCCGTGCTGATCGTGCGGGCAATGGGCGGGGACGCCGCGCTGGCCGCCACGTTCGCCCCCAAGTCCGCGACGACGCCGATCGCCATGGCGGTGGCCGACGCCGGCGGCGGGATCGTCTCCCTCGCCGCCGTGCTCCCCGTGCTCACCGGCGTGCTCGGCGCCGTGCTGGCCCCCTGGGTGCTCGACCGGCTGCGCGTGCGCGACCCCCGCGTGCGCGGCCTGGCCATCGGCGTGAGCTCCCACGGCATCGGCACCGCCCGCGCCCTCGCCGAAGGCCCGAAGACCGGTGCGTTCTCCGCCCTCGCCATGGCCTGCTCCGGTGTGCTCACCGCCCTGCTGGCCCCGCTGGTGCTGGCGATGACGGGGTGAGGGGCCGGGCGGCCGCCCCCGGCCGGGCAGCCGCCTCGACCCGCTCCAGCCGCGGCGGCCTCCTTACCGTGTCCGCCCCGCCTGCCACCCTGGTCCTCTTCCTTCCCCGCGGGCCGCCCGCCGGCCCTCGCTGGCGCGGTGACGCGGCCCGGTCCTGCGAACGAGAGGACCTCACCCATGATGGGCCCGTCCCACGCGGCCACCGGCGCCGCGGCCTGGCTGGCGCTCACGCACTGGCAGTCGCCGATCGCCGTGCTGCACCTGCCCGCCGAACTCCAGCTGCTCGGCGCCGTGACCACCGCCGGCGCGGCCATGATCAGCGACTGGGACCACCCCCGCGCCACCGTCGTCCACGCCCTGCCGCCCCTGACCGAGTGGATGAGCCGCGGCATCCGCCACGTGGCCGGCGGGCATCGGCGCGGCACACACTCGCTGGTGGGGGTCGCGGCGTTCACCGCCATCGCGACGGCGGCCGCCTCCATCCAGGTGCCGATCGCGGGGCACGTCTACACGCCGGGGCAGGGGGTCATCGCCGCGTTCCTGGCGGCCGTGGCTGCCAAGGCCCTCCGACTGCTCCCGAACCGGGGATGGAGGGCCGCGTGGGCGCTCGGCATCCTGGTCGCGGTGTCGGCGACCGTCCTCAGCGACGGGCTGTGGTGGATCCCCGCCTCCGTGGCCGTCGGCGTGAGCGTGCACATCCTCGGCGACGCCCTCACCAACAACGGGGTGGCCCTGCTCTGGCCGCTCAGCCCGGAGCCCCCCACACGCCTGTGGTGGTGGCAGTCCTCCGGACGGTTCCGGCTTCCCCTGCTCGGCCGGACCGGGTCCTGGCGGGAGTGGGCGCTCGTCTCGGTGGTCACCGCGTTCACCGTGGTGCGGGCCGTGCGGCTCGTCCCGCTCGCCGCTCGGGGGGTGGCGGCACTGTTCTGAGCGGCGGCACCCGGCCGCTGTCTCCTCACGCCTCCGGGAACCACCCCGCCCGCACGGTCGCCTCGGTCCCGCGCGGCAGCCTCGGACGGCCGCCGGCGGCCAGGTCCCGGCACGCGTCCGTGAGCGCCTCGAACGGCCATCCCGGGACCCGGCCCAGCCCCTCGGCCGTGCCGTCCGCGCGCCAGTGCACGTGCCAGTCCCGGCGCCGCAGCCCATGACGGCCCCGCAGGCTCACCCCTGTCCCGACCGTGCGCACGACCGCCTGGTCGACGGCCTCGAGCAGCTCATCCGACCCGGGGTCGCATGCGTCGCATCCGCAGTCCGGGAGCAGCGCGTGCACCTGCCCCGGGGCGCCGACCGCCACCCGGAGCACCGGAAGGACACCGCCGTCGTCGTCCTGGGGCACGTCCGTCTCCAGCAGCCGCCAGGGGGAGGCGCCGTCGACGTCGGCCGGCGGCGCCACCCGCAGCGCCCGGCCCACGGGGACCGCCAGGTCGGCGCGCCCGGCCTCGTCGAGTGGGATGCCACGCACCGGGTCCGGGGCGACCGCGGCGCCCGCCTCCGCGAGCACCTCGGCCCACACGCGGGCCCGGGCGGTCATCCCGAGCTCACTCCGTCGGCGTCAGTTCCCGCTTGAGGATCTTGCCGGTGGCGGTCTTGGGCAGCCCGTCCCGCACGTTCACGGTGCGCGGGTACTTGTACGGCGCCACCTGGGACTTCACGTGCTGGATCAGCTCCTCCTCCGTGGCGTGCGCGCCGGGGGCGAGCACCACGTGCGCGGCGACCTCCTGGCCGAGCTCCGGGTGGGGCACCCCCACCACGGCGGCCTCCGCGACGGCCGGGTGCTCGTAGAGCACCTCCTCGATCTCGCGCGGGTACACGTTGAGCCCGCCGCGCAGGATCATGTCCTTCGTGCGGTCCACGATGTAGTAGTTGCCCGCCGCATCGCGCCGGGCGAGGTCGCCGGAGCGGAACCAGCCGTCCTCGGTGATGGCCTGGGCAGTGGCTTCCGGCTTGCCCCAGTAGCCCTTCATCACGTTCTCGCCGCGGATCCACACCTCGCCCAGGGTCTCCTCGTCGCCCTCGGGCACGACGGCCCCGTCCGGCGTCACCAGCTGCATCTCGCACCCTCGGACGGCGCGTCCGATCGAGCCCGGATGGTGCTCCTCGCCCGGGTGGTTGAAGCACGCCACCGGGGAGGTCTCGGACAGGCCGTAGCCCTCCAGGATCTCGCAGTCGAAGGTGGCCTCGAAGCGGCGCAGCAGCTCCACGGGCAGGGCGGATCCGCCGGAGACGCCCAGGCGCAGGCTGGCCAGGTCCTCCGGACGGTCCTTGGCCGCGGCCAGCACGGCCCCGTACATGGTGGGCACGCCGATGAACACGTCCACCGCGTGCTCGCGGACGGTCTGCGCGGCCACGGCGGGATCGAAGCGGGGGATCAACGCCAGGCTGGCGCCCATGGTCACGGGCGCCATGAGCGCGCACGTGAGGCCGAACACGTGGAACAGCGGCAGGCAGCCGAGCACGGTCTCCCCGTGCTGGAGCTGGATCAGCGTCTCCGCCGCGGTGTCCGCGTTGGTGCCCATGTTCCGGTGGGTCAGCTGGGCGCCCTTGGGGCGGCCGGTGGTGCCGGAGGTGTAGAGGATGACGGCGTCGTCCTCGAGGTCCCGCTCGACGGTCTCGGTCACCGGGCCGGGGCTCTCCGCGAGGTGCGGGGCGAGGCCGTCTTCGCCGAGGGTGCGCAGCGGCACACCGCGCTCGCGGGCGCCCTCCACGGCTTCCTCGGACGGCACCGACCACAGCATCGACGCGCCCGAGTCCTCCAGGTAGTACTCGATCTCGCGGCGCTTGAACAGCGGGTTCATCGGGACGACGACGGCGCCCAGCTGCAGGGCCGCGAAGAACACCACCGGGAACGCCGGGATGTTCGGCACCATGAGCGCCACGCGGTCCCCGGGGCCGATGCCCTCCTGCCGCATGAGCCCGGCCAGGCGCTGGGACTGGTCCTGCAGCTCCGCGTATGTCATGCGGTTCTCGCCGAGGATCAGGGCGGTGGAGTTCGGATGCTCGGCGGCGGTGCGCTCGAGGCGGGTGGGCAGGGTGAGGGTCACGACGGGCCTCCGAGGGGAGTCGGATGTGATGGGAACCACAGCGTAACGCCCGGCGGTGCTCGTTCGCTGTGAGCCGAGCGGGGTGTGTCGGCGGACCTCACGCCAGCGACATCACCGCGGTTCTGCCCGGCGGTGATGTCGCTGGCGCGCGGTCATCCACCGGCCCCGCCTGCGACGTCGATGTGTCGTCTCCACGGCTCAGGGGCGCAAGACTGGTCCCCGCACACCGCCGCCCGGACCGCCGGGCCAGACCGGAGGACAGACCATGACCGCACAGACCCCCGCCACCCCTGCCATCCCCGAGACGATGAAGGCCGTCGTCATGCGCGCGCCGGGCGACGTCGTCGTGGAGGAGGTGGACACCCCGCGCGTCGCTCAGCCCACGGACGTCGTCCTGAAGCTGGCCGCCGCGTGCGTGTGCGGCTCGGACCTGTGGCCCTACCGCGGTCACAACGACGTCGACCACCGGCGCATGGGCCACGAGTACGTCGGCACGATCGTGGAGAAGGGCGAGGACGTCGCCACCCTCGAGGTCGGCGACTTCGTGATCGGCTCCTTCATGCTCTCGGACAACACGTGCGAGATCTGCCAGGCCGGCTACCAGTCCCGATGCGTCAACGCCGGCGAGTACACGGGCAGCCAGGCGCAGTACATGCGCGTCGAGCTCGCCGACGGCTCCCTCGTGAAGGTGCCCGGGGGCGAGCCCTCGGACCCGGACCGCCTGGCCGACTACCTTGCCGCCTCGGATGTGCTCGGCACCGGCTGGTACGCCGCCGTCGCCGCGCAGGCCGGCCCCGGCAAGACCATCGCCGTGGTCGGCGACGGCGCCGTCGGCCTGTGTGCCGTCCTGGCCGCCAAGACCCTCGGCGCGGAGCAGGTCATCGTGTTCTCCCGCCATGAGGATCGGGCCGCGCTCGCCCGGGAGTTCGGCGCGGACGTCGTGATCGCCGAGCGCGGCGAGGAGGGCGCCGCCCAGGTGCGCGAGCTCACCGGCGGCTACGGCGCGCACGGGGTGTGCGAGGCCGTCGGCACGCAGGGCTCGATGGACCAGGCCCTAGCCTCGGTGCGCCCCGGCGGGTACCTCGGGTTCGTGGGCGTCTCCCACGACCAGACCCTCGACGGCTCCGACCTCTTCGGCCGGCAGATCCACCTCGAGGGCGGCCCCGCCCCCGTCCGCCGCTTCCTGCCCGAGCTGATCGAGCGCATCCAGTCCGGGGAGATCCAGCCCGGCCGCGTGTTCACCGCGCGCATGCCGCTCGACGACGCCGCCGAGGCGTATCGGGCCATGGACGAGCGCCGCGAGATCAAGGTGCTGCTGGAGGTCTGAGGCCCCTGCGGCGTGCGGAGGTGCCGAGAGGCTCCTCTGCCCCTCAGCCCTTCTTCACGGTGATCGTCCACTCCGCGGCGCCGCGCTTCACGAAGTCGGTGACCTCGTGGCCGTTCTCCGCGGCCCAGCGGGGCAGGGAGTCGGTGGCCTGGGTGCAGTCGAAGTCGATCACGAGCTCGTCCCCGGAGGGGATCTGCTGCATCGCCTGGTTGGCCTCCACGAGCGGGAAGGGGCAGACCTGGCCGTCGGTCTCGAGCAGGTGCTTCGCCATGATGTTCTCTCCTTGGTGTCGGTGGTCAGAGGTCGTGCGCGGGCGGGCCGGCTCAGCCGATCGGCGTGAGCTTCACGGGGCGGGCCGTCCCGGCGTTCGCCGCCGCGCCCTCGGCCGAGGCGAGGCCGGAGCCGGAGGCGGGGACCGGCGTCGTGCCCTTGCCGCGGTGGTTGAGGATGAAGAGCTTGGCCGCCAGGCCGGTGCCGAGCACCATGAACACGAGCGCGGTCCAGCCCTGGAAGCTGAAGGTCGCGGTGTTCACCATCGCGTTGCCGATGGTGCAGCCGCCGGCCCACGCCGCGCCCCAGCCCATGCCGAGGCCGCCGATGATCGAGCGGACGGTGGTCTGCGCGTCGGGTACGCGGACGCGGAACTCGCCGGAGGCCTTCGCGGCGATGAACGAGCCGATCAGCAGGCCCGTCACCATCAGCACGCCCCAGTCCACGAGCTCGAGTTCGCCCGTGCCGAGGAACGCGCCGATGTTCGCGGACGGGCCGGTAATGCCCAGGCCGGACTCACGGCCGGTCGCCCAGGAGAGCGGCCACGCGAGGATCGCCAGCACGCCGATGATCGCGGCGGTGACGAACGGGTGCCACGCCTTCTCGGTGAGCACGTGCGCGAGGCCGGTCTTGGCAGCGGGCAGGCGGAAGCGGGTCATGGCCGCCTCGCGACGCAGGTGATGACGCACGGCCAGGCCGACGCCGGCCACGAGCAGCGCCACGAACACCCACGGGGACAGTCCCGTGAGCTGCTGGAACGAGCCCGTCTGCGTCTCCACGGAGCGGACGGCCTCGGTGGTGCCGGCCAGCGGTCCCTTGCGGAACGCGGTGGCGCCCACGATGTAGAAGATCAGTGCGAACCACGAGCCCACGAGGCCCTCGCCCGCGCGGTAGTACGTGCCGGTGGCGCAGCCGCCCGCGAGCACGATCGAGAAGCCGAAGATCAGGCCGCCGATGATCGTGCCCAGCCACGGGAACGTCTCCGCCTCCAGGGTGATCACGCCCAGGGCGTCGAGGGCGAACACGCCCACCGACTGGACGGCCACGATCACCATGAACGCGGTGAGCCATCGGGTGGACCGGATAGTGAACAGGTCGCGGAAAGCGCCCGTGACGCAGAAGCGTCCGCGCTGGAACACGAAGCCCAGGACGAGGCCGAGGAGGAGTCCGGTGATGATCATGCCTGCCATGAGACAGGGTGCGGCCGGTCCCGCGCGCCGGGCAGGACGTGCGGGGTAACAGTCGCAGGGCTGTGCCGGAGACGACGCGCGGGGGCGCCGTGGGCGACGCTTGACCCTCCCCTTGGGGGAACGCCCACGCTGGGATCACCTGAGAGAAAGGTCGCCCCATGAGCCCCCCGATGACCGTCGGCGAGTTCGCCCTCGCCACCGGACTGAGCGCGAAGGCGCACGCGGCCGAGCTGCGACGCCGCCGCGACCTCGAGGACCGCGCGCTCGCGCTCGCGGTCGCCGGTGTCTACGCGGCCCCGGATCCTGACGACGACGGCGCCCCCGCCCGTCCCGGCCCCGTGGCGGAGCGCACGGTCGGGCCGACGCCGTGGGCCGGCGTCGTGCAGCGGGTGGCCCTGGACGAGGCCGGTGAGGAGGCGACCACCGAGCGCGCGAACGACGCCTTCGCGACGCTGTTCCAGGCGCTCGCGGAGGCGGGGTCGGCACCGGCCGGGCCGCCGTGGACGGCACTGCGTCCGGTGCCGGGCACCGCCGACGTCGTGGAGACCGTCCTGGCCGTCCCGCTGAGCGGCCCGGCTCCCACGGGCCTCAGGGTCGGCGGGCACGAGGTGGTGACCGGGGCGCTGCCGCGCCGCGTGGAGCGGTACGTGGACGTGCGGGCCGATGCGGGCGAGGTCGACCTGCTCGACGACGCCCCCGGCGGCGCGCTGCCCCATCCGGACCTGCTGGGACTGATGGACGCGTTCGACGTGGAGGATGCCGGCGCCGCGCCGGAGATCCGCCAGATCCTCGCGGACCCGGACGCCGGCCACGTCGAGCTGGCGATGACGGTGCGGGAGGAGGCGGGAGCGGGGCAGGGGTGAGCCGGCGCGGGGACGGCACGGCGTGTCTGGCCGGCCGACCCTGCCGGTCCCGCGCAGACCCCCCGGGGGCTCAGGGGTGCCCGAGGTGGCCCGAATGTGATGGAGTGCACGGATCCTGTCCACGACCTGGGAAGTGACCATGGAGCAGTTCGTCACCGCCGCCAACTCGATCATGTGGAGCCTGCCCATGGTCGTCGGGCTCCTCGCCCTGGGCCTGTACTTCACGATCCGCATGGCGGCTCCCCAGGTGCGGCTGCTCAAGGACATGGTGGGCCAGCTGGTCAGGGGAGGATCGTCGTCGGCGGGGATCAGCTCGTTCCAGGCGTTCGCCATGGCCCTGGGTGGGCGCATCGGCGTCGGCAACATCGCGGGCGTCGCGGCCGCGATCTACCTGGGCGGCCCGGGCGCGCTGTTCTGGATGTGGGTGACGGCGATCCTCGGCGCCCCCGTGGCGCTCGTGGAGAGCTCGCTCGCACAGCTCTACAAGCACAAGGTCCGCGGCGAGTACCGCGGCGGGCCCGCGTACTACATCCTCGAGGGGCTCGGCCGGAACTGGCGGTGGCTGGCGGTCGCCTACGCCGCGGCCACCGTGTTCGCCACGGTCTTCACCGGCCCGCAGATCCAGGCCAACGCCGTCACCGCCGCCACGACCGAGGCGTGGGGCTGGGACCCGCTGTGGGTGGGTCTCGGGATGGCCGTGCTGTTCTGCGTGATCGTGTTCGGCGGCATGCACCGCCTCGGCCGCACGGTGGGCCTCGTGGTCCCGTTCATGGCCGGCGCGTACATCCTGGTGGGGCTGCTCGTCGTCGGACTCATGTGGCAGCAGGTCCCCGCGATGTTCGGGCTGATCTTCTCCAGCGCGCTGGGCCTGGACTCGGTCTACGGCGGCATCCTCGGCGCCGCCGTCGCGTGGGGCGTGCGCCGTGCCGTGTACTCCACCGAGATCGGCACCGGTTCGGGCGCCCAGGCCTCGGCGGCCGCCCACGTCTCCCACCCTGTGAAGCAGGGCCTGGCCCAGGCGTTCTCCGCCTACGTGGACACCCTGTTCGTCTGCACCATGACCGGCCTGATGATCCTCGCCACGAACAGCTTCAACGTGCTGGGCCCGGACGGGGAGAGTCTGCTCGCGGAGCACGTGCCCGGCGTCGAGGAGGGCCCGGCGTGGGTCCAGATCGCCATCGACGAGGCACTGCCCGCCTTCGGCCCGTCCTTCGTGGCGATTGCCGTCTTCCTCTTCTCCTTCACCACCCTGCTCTCCTTCGCGTTCTACGCGGAGACGAATGTCGCCTACCTCATCCCGAACAAGACGGCGCAGCGCGCGGTCATCGCGATCGCCCGGCTGATGCTGGCCGGCTCCATGGTGTTCGGGTCCGTGCAGAGCTCGGCCCTCGTGTGGGCGTTCGCCGACTTCGGCGTCGGCCTCTACACGTGGGTGAACATCGTGGCACTCATCCTGCTGAGCCCCGTGGCCATCCGGCTGTTCAAGGACTACGACCGCCAGCGCCGTGCCGGCCAGGACCCCGTGCTGGATCCGGCGGCGATCGGCGTCCGGAACGCCCGCCTGTGGGAGCAGATCCACGCCGCCTACGAGCGCACCGGGGACGTGGACGAGGCCATGGACCACGTCGCGGACACCGCCCCGGACACCCGGGCCATCACCGTGGTCCCGCGCCGGGAGGGCTGAGGACCGACGACGGCGGCCCGGGGCGCCGGACGTCCGCGACGACGTCGGGCCACGGGCCAGGGCCGTCCGCGCGGCCTGAATCCCGGCAGGCTCACCCCATGGACCACAAGGAGATCCTCCATCAGGGGCTGCGCCGGCAGCGCGACGCCCTCTTCGCGAAGCTGGACGGCCTGCCCGAGCGGGAGGTCCGCCTGCCCCGCACCCCCACCGGCACCAACCTGCTGGGCCTGCTCAAGCACGCGGCCACGTGCGAGCTCGAGTACTTCGGCGAGGTCTTCGGCCGCCCCGCCGGCATCCCCCTGCCCTGGGACGCGCCGGGGGTGGGCGAGGAGAACGGCGCGGACCTGTTCGCCGCCGAGGACGAGACCCTCGAGGACGTCCTCGACTACGCGCGGCGATGCTTCGCGCACGCGGACGCGACCATCGAGGCCCTCGTCCTCGACGCGCGGGGGCGGGTCCCCTGGTGGCCCGCGCACCTGGCCGAGGTGACTCTGGCGCAGATCCTCTCCCACGTGGCCCTCGACGCGGCCCGCCATGCCGGCCACGCCGACATCCTGCGCGAGGGGATCGACGGGCAGGCCGGCCTGCGCGGCCCCGGGGACAACCTGCCCGGCTGGGACGCCGAGCGGTGGGCCGCGCACGTGCGGCGGCTCGAGGGGATCGCCCGGGGTGCGGGCCCGGTGCGCTAGCGTCCGCGGTGATGACTCCCCGCTCGCTCGCCGGTCTGGCCCTCACCGTCGCCGCCCTGATGTCCGCCTTCGTGCTGATGGCGCCGACGGCGCCGGGGCTGTTCGTCGGCGTGCTCACGGTGGGGACCTTCGGGTTCGGCCCGTTCTACGGGGAGCCCTCGCGGCAGCTCGTGGACCGGCCGTGGAGGCGGGACACGCGCTGGCGCGATCTCGCCCGCCGGGTCCGCACCGACTGGCTCTCCCGGCAGCTGGGCGCCGTCGGCTGGAACGCGGCCATCAGCCGCCGCATCACCGGCCGGGCCGACCTGCGGCGCATCCGCACCGCCGCCGTGGGCTCCCTCGTCAGCCACGCCGCCTCCGCGGGTCTGCACGCGGTGGCGGGCGTGGCGCTGGCGGCCGTCGGGCATCCGGTCTGGGGCGTGGTCGCGGTGGCCCTGGGGCTCGTGGTGCACGCCTGGCCAGCCCTGCTGCAGGTCTCCGTGCTCGGGCGCATCGACGGACTCCAGACGCAGATCCGCGGGGACCAGCTGCTCTGGTGACCGGCCGGCACCGGGCGGCCCGGCCGAGCACTTTGTGGGCCGAATCCGACGGATGAGCCCCTGAATCGGGCACGGGAGCGTCGCATTCGGCCCGCAAAGCGGTGGGGAGGGGGCAGCGGGGAGAGGGTGGCGAGGAGAGGGCGGCGGGGAGAGGGCGGCACCGCGCGCTCAGCCCTACGCTCGGACCCATGACCGAGCACACATCCGAGCACACCCCCGAGAACCCCCACGTCGTCCGCCGCGGCTCCGGCGTCCCGCTGATCGCGGTGCACGGCAACAGCGTGGACCACCGGCTGCTGCTGCCGCTCGACGACGCCCTCGCCGAGGCCGGGGAGGTCGAGCGGATCTACGTGGACCTGCCGGGCTTCGGCCGGACCTCGGCCCTCCAGGACGACGGCGGCCTCCCCGAGCTCGCCGCCTGGCTCGTGGACTGGATCCGCGCGGAGGTCGGCGAGCGGCCGTTCGCGGTGCTCGGCAACTCCCTCGGCGGCCTGCTCGCCCGGCACGTGGCGGCCGAGTTCGGCGCGCAGGTGTTGGGGCTGGGGCTGCTCGCGCCCGTCGTCGACCCGGACGAGGACCGGCGCACCCGCACCGACCTGGTGGTGCGCGAGCGCGACGACGCCTTCATGTCTACCCTCGACCCCGACGACGCCGCCCCGTTCCTCGAGATGTCCCCGCGGCTGACGCGGGACACGTGGGAGCGGTTCCGCGAGCACGCGCTGCCGGGCGTCCGCGCCGTGGACGAGGAGGCGCTGAAGCGCCTGTCCGCGCGCTACGTCCTGGACGCCGTGCCGGAGGAGGCCGCGCCGCCGTTCGAGGGGCCCGCCCTGATCCTCACCGGCCGGGAGGACCACCTCGTCGGCTACCGGGACCAGGCCGCGCTCCTGGAGCATTACCCGCGCGCCACCTACGCGGCGCTCGACGCCGCCGGCCACAACGTGCACCTGGACCAGCCGGAGGTCGCCGAGGCGCTCGTCCGCGCGTGGGCGGTGCAGGTGGGCCGCGCGGCGTCGGACTGAGGCGGGGTCAGGGGGAGGGACGGGCCTCCACCCGGGCCTCCGCCTCGGCGCCCGCCCCCACCCCGACGCTGGCCCGCGCCAGCAGGCCGTCGGCCACCCGCAGCAGGGCGGCGACCGCCACGAAGAACACGAGGATCGCCACCACGTAGACGGCGACGCCGTCGTAGCCCAGCCGCGGGACGTCCAGGATCGTGTACGGGTACCAGTCCAGCCACGGCCCGCGCAGCAGCGTGAACGCCAGCCAGGCGAGCGGGATGAGCGTGGACAACCACACCACCCGCCACGTGATCTGCCGCCGCGGCCCGAAGACCGCCCACAGCACCGGGGTGAGGATCGGCGTGACGATGTGCTGCAGGGTGTCGTTGAACCGCTCGACGGCGGTCATCGGGTCGGCGTCCCGCAGCAGCACGTTGAACACCACGCCCGTGATCACGATGCACACCACCCCCGTCACCCGCAGCACCCGGAACAGCGTGCCCGGCCGGTGCAGGCGCAGCGCCAGCAGCAGGGACGTCAGCCCCACCAGGAAGTTCGAGAGGAACGTGAAGTACGTGGGCTGGTTGAGCATGTGCTCCCAGCCGCCCTCGAGCACGCCCGCGTAGCCCGCGTCGGCCGGCAGGTCCGAGGACTTCCACGAGCCGATCCACAGTGAGAGCAGGTTGCCGCCCAGGGACAGGGCCGCGGCGACGGCGAAGGCAGGCCGCGCCGTCGTCGTCCAGCGGCCGGAGGGGGTGGGGAGGGTCATGCGCCCATCCTGCCGGAGCGCGACGCCGCCCCCGGTGCACTGGCCGAGCCGCTCGGGCCGGCGGGCGTGTCCCGGCCGGCGGTCCGGACCCTACGCTCGGCACCATGATCCGGACCCCCTGGACCCGCACCCCCGCCGGCGCGAGGCGCGCGCGCCGCCCCCGACAGTTCCGCCGCGTGACGACGACCGGGCCCGCCGCCGTGGACGTGGCCTGGGCCCGCTACGCCGACCTGCGCCTGTGGCCGCGGTGGGCTCCGCAGATCCGCGCCGTGGAGGCGCCACGGCGCCGGCTGCGGGCCGGGCTTCGCGGCGTGGTCCACGCGCCCCTGGGGCTGCGCGTCCCGTTCGTGGTCGAGGAGGTCGACGACGACGCCCGCACCTGGCGGTGGACGGTGCGGGTGGCCGGGACGGCGGTCTCCATGACGCACGACCTCACCGCCACCCCCCGCGGCACCCGGGCGGGGCTGACGGTCCACGGGCCCGCCGTCGTCGCCCTGGCCTACCGACTGCCGGCCCGCGTGGCGCTGCGGCGGCTGTGCCGGGCGCACCTCTGAGGGCGGACCGCCGGGCCGGGCCTGTGGCCAGGGGCCCCGCCCGCCTCACACCGCCGCGGCGTCGGTCCGCAGCTCGACGCGCGGCCAGTCGGCGAGGTCGGCGAGCATCTGCCGGTCGTGGGTCACCACGACGACGGCCTGCTCCGTGACCTGCAGGGCCTCGGTCATCTCGTCCACGAGCGCGGGGGAGAGGTGGTTCGTCGGCTCGTCCAGCAGCAGCACGTGGGGGCGCTCGATGAGCACCATCGCCAGGTGCAGACGGGCCTGCTGCCCCTGGGACAGGCGTCCGACCGGGGTGTCCGCGGCCTCGGCGGTGAGCAGCCCGAGCGAGGGCAGCGTGGGGGCCGGCAGGGGACGGCCCAGGTCGTCGACGCCGGCCTCGTCCGCGCCGACGCGGCGCACGTGCTCCTCGAACACGGCGGCGGCGGTGCGCTCCTCGTCCCACGCGGGGGTCTCCTGCGCCACGAGGCGCACGCGCACGTCGGCGCCCACGGTCACCAAGCCGCTCGTGGGCTCCAGGTCCCCGGCGAGCACGCGCAGCAGCGTGGACTTCCCGGCCCCGTTCGGGCCCGTCACCAGCACGCGGCCGCCCGGCACGAGGGCCGCGCCCATCGGCTGCTCGAGCCGCCCGGCCACGCGCACGGCGTCCGCGGTGAGCAGGACGTCGTCGCCCGCCGTGCCCGGCCCGCCCGCCGTGCCCGCCGCCGCGTCCGCGCCGTCCCGCGGGTCGCCGTCGGGCATGTCCGCGAACGGCCAGTCCAGGCGCAGGGGCGGCTCGGGCACGGTGATCCGGTGCGCCTCCAGCTCGTCGAAGCGCCGGTTGAACATCTGCACGATCCCCGCCGACCGGCTCGAGCGCTGGTGCTTGCCGGTGCCCTTCGGGGGCCGCCACGAGCCCTGCATCTGCTCCCGCGCGTCCTCCACGGCCAGCTCCAGCCGCTCGCGCTCGGCGTTCTGCTCGGCGTACTCCTGCTCCCAGGGGGCCCGGGCGCGGCGGCGCCCCTTCGCCCAGCCGGCGTACCCGCCGGAGTACCGCCGCGGCCGCCCGTCCTGGCTGGGATCCAGGTCCACGATGTCGGTGCACACGGCGCGCAGCAGGGCGCGGTCGTGGCTGACGACGGCGACCCCGCCCGGGTGCTCCACCAGCCGGCGGGTGAGGAAGTCCAGGGCGACGTCGTCCAGGTGGTTGGTCGGCTCGTCCAGCAGCAGCAGGTCCGGCCGGGAGCCGAGGGTGACGGCCAGGCGCACCCGGTGGCGCTGGCCGACCGAGAGCGATGTGAGGGGGCGCTCGCGGTCCGTGCACGCGTGCAGCCCCTCGAGGTCCATGTCCACGCGCCGGCCGGCGTCCCAGGCGTCGTAGAGGTGGGCCCGCTCCAGCGCGGTGGAGTACCGGTGTCCGGCGCCGGCGTCGTCGGGGGCCTCGGCCAGGGCGGCCGCGGCGGCGTCCAGGGCCTCGAGTGCGGCGTGCGGGCCCGTGAGGGCGTCGCGGACCAGGTCGCCCACCGTGCGGGAGCGCCCGTCGGCCCGCGCCCGCAGCGCCTGCGGGACGAACGCGAGCGTGCCCGCCCGCGTCACGCGGCCGACGTCGGGCGTGATCCGGCCCGTGAGCACGTGGAGCAGCGTGGTCTTGCCGCGCCCGTTCTCACCCACGATCCCGAGCCGCGAGCCGGCGTTGATCCGCACCGTGGCGTCCGTGAGCACGCGGTGCCCGCCGAGCGAGACGGTCAGGTGCTCGCCGCGCAGGTGGGCGGCGGGCCCGGCGGGCAGGGCGGGGGAGGGAGGGCCGGAGGTCATGTCCGCCAGTCTAGGGAGGGGGCGCGCTGCCGCGTCCGGGGTCGGGACTACGCTCGGGGCCATGTCCGCCGCCCCGCCGCCGCCCGCCTTCGGCACCGTCCTGCACCACCGCGCCCACGGGATGGCCCCGGGGGAGTCCATCTCCCCGCCGCTGGTCCACGCGAGCGCGTTCCACCTGCCCGGCGCGGACCCGGACGGCGCCCCCACCGCCCCCGGCGCGGACGTGCCTTTCCAGTACGCGCGCTGGGCCACGCCCACCTGGTCCGCGCTCGAGGCCGCCCTGGGCGCGCTGGAGGACGCCGACGTCGCCGTGGTCCCCTCCGGCATGGCCGCGATCGCCGCCGTCCTGCTGCCCCTGCTGCACCCGGGGGACCGCGCCCTGCTGCCCTCGGACGGCTATGGCGCCACCCGCGCCCTCGCCGCCGAGCACCTCGTGCCCGCCGGCGTCCACGTGGACTTCGTGTCCACGCCGGGCCTCGCGGACGCCGACCTCTCCGCCCACGACCTCGTGTTCGTCGAGACCCCCTCCAACCCCGGGCTGCGCGTCGCGGATCTGGCCGACGTCGCCGCCCGCGCCCACGCGAACGGGCGGCGGGACGGGAAGGGGGCGCTCGTCGTCGTGGACAACACCTCCCTGACCCCGCTGGGGCAGCGGCCGCTGGGCCTGGGGGCGGACGTCGTCGTCGCCTCGGACACGAAGGCCCTCAACGGGCACACCGACGCCCTCGGCGGGCACGTCGCGTCCCGCGACCCCGAGCTGATGGCGCGCGTGCGCGGCTGGCGCACCCTGGCCGGCGGGATCCTCGGCACCCATGAGGCCTGGCTGATCCACCGCGGCCTGGAGACCCTCGAGGTCCGCTTCGCCCGCATGTGCGCGTCGGCGCTCGCGGTCGCCGAGCTCGCGGCCGGGCACCCGGCCGTGCGCGCGGTGGCCTACCCGGGGCTGCCGGACCACCCGGACGCGGCGATCGTCGCGCGCCAGATGACGGCAGCCGGCGGCGTCGTCGGGCTGGAGTTCGCGGACGCGGCCGCGGCGGAGCGGTTCATCGGGGCGGCCGCGTACGTGGTGGCGCAGACGAGCTTCGGCGGCACCCACACCGCGGCGGAGCGCCGCGCCCGCTGGGGCGACGACGTCCCGGCCGGCTTCGTGCGTCTGTCCGTGGGCGTCGAGCCGACGGCGGAGCTGCTCGCCGATCTCACCCGGGCGCTGGACGCGGCGGCCGGGCCCGCCTGAGCCCGGCCCTGCCCGCCTGAGCCCGGCCCGGCTACGCTCGCGAATCAGTCCCCGCCGCCCCGTCCCAGGAGGCCCCGCCCCATGCAGCTCGACCTGATCGTGGAGAACGCCCGCCTCATCACCGGCGACCCCGCCCGCCCGTCGGCCTCGCGGCTGGGGGTGTGGCGGGGCGTCGTCGTCGGGGTGGACGAGGAGCTGGACGGCCTCGCAGCGCGCGAACGCCTCGACGCGCGGGGGCGCACCGTCCTCGCCGGGTTCAACGACGCCCACGCGCACAGCGTCTGGTTCGGCCAGTCCCGACTGGACGTGGACCTCGAGGGCGCGCGCACCGCGGAGGAGGTCCACCGCCGGGTCCGCGCCCGCGCCGCCGAGCTCGACCCCGGCGCCTGGGTGACGTGCACCGGCTTCGACCCCGGCCACCTCACCGGACCCCAGCCGGACCGCGACAGCCTCGATGCCGCCGCCTCCGGGCGCCCCGTGCTCATCCGCCACAACACGGGCCACGCCGTCACGGTGTCCGGGGCGGTGCTGGTCCTGGCCGGCGTGGGGGAGCAGGTGCTGCAGCAGCCCGAGGGCGGGCGGATCCTCACGGATGCCGCCGGCCGGCCCACCGGCCTGTTGGAGGAGACCGCCATGAGCCTGGTGACCCGGCTGCTGCAGCCGGAGTCCCACGAGCACATCGGCGCGTGCCTGGCGCGGGCCTCGCAGGAGTACGCGGCCGAGGGCATCACCTCGGTGACGGATGCGGGGGTGGCCGGCGGGTGGATCGGGCACAGCACGCTCGAGTTCGGCGCGTATCAGCGCGCCCGGGACGCGGGGCTGCTGCGCACCCGCTTCCAGACGATGGTCACCCTGGACGCGCTGCACCCGGTGGACGGCCATCCCGACGACGGCACGCACCTCACCCTCGACGCCGGCGTGCGCACGGGCGTGGGCGACGAGTGGCTGCAGATCGGGCCGGCGAAGGTGTTCACGGACGGGTCGATGCTCGGACAGACCGCCGCGATGACCGAGGACTACTGCGGCCACGGCCACGGCCGCGGCTACCTACAGCAGGACGCGGGGGAGATGCGCCGAGCGTGCCTCGGTGCGGCGGCCGCCGGCTGGGCCCTGGCCCTGCACGCGATCGGCGACGCCGCCCTCGACTTCGCCCTCGACGTGATCGCCGAGGCGCGGGGCCGGTTCGGGCGGCCCGTGATGCCGCACCGCGTGGAGCACGGCGGGGTGGTCCGCGACGATCAGGTGGCCCGCATGGCCGAGCTGGAGGTCGTGATGGCCACCCAGCCGAACTTCATCAGCGCGTTCGGCGGGTCGGTGCGGGAGCGGATCGGGCCGGAGCGAGCCGCGCTCTCGTACCCGGCCGGGCGGCTGCTGCGCGCGGGCCTGGTGCTGCCCGGCAGCTCGGACCGGCCCGTGGCCGGCGGCCGCCCGCTGGAGGTCATCCAGGACTTCGTGCTGCGCCGCACCGAGACCGGCGAGCAGTACGGCCCGGACGCGGAGCGGCTCACGGTGGCCGAAGCCCTGCACGCCTATACGGTCGGCTCCGCGGAGGCGACCGGCTGGGGCGGCCGCAAGGGACGGCTCGTCGCGGGCCAGCTCGCGGACTTCACGGTGCTCAGCGAGGACCCGCGCGCGGTGCCGAGCGATCAGATCGCGGCGATCGACGTCGTCGCCACCGCCGTGGGCGGGGAGTTCGTGCACGGCGGGCTGTGACGCCCGGCCCCGGCACCGGCACCCCGCGACACCCGGCACCCCGCGACGAGCCCTGCGATTTGGCCCCTGAACCCGCCGGTTAGGGGCCAAATCGCAGGGCTCATCGTCCGGGGGAGCGGGCGGGGCGCGTCCGGTGACCCGGGGATCAGCCGTGGCGCCGCCGGGGGGCTGCTCCCTACGCTCGGAGGACGGCGCGCAGACCGCGCGTCGCCCCGAGACCGTGAGGAGCACCCCGTGGCGCACGACGACGCGAACACCACCACCACCGACCAGCTCACCCTGCAGGACCCCACGAAGCGCTACCCCGTGATCAGCCCGCCGGAGGAGACGCTGCCCGGCACCGGCCTGGACGCGGAGATGACGCCGAAGGCCGACCTGGGTGAGAAGTCCTACCGCGGCACCGGCCGTCTCGAGGGCCGCAAGGCACTCATCACCGGCGGCGACTCCGGCATCGGCGCGGCCACCGCGATCGCGTTCGCGCGCGAGGGCGCCGACGTCGTGATCACCTACCTGCCCGAGGAGGAGAAGGACGCCCAGCACGTCCTCGGGGTCCTGCAGGCGGAGGGGCGCACCGCCGCCGGGATCCCCGGCGACCTCCGCGACAAGACGTTCTGCGCCGACCTCGTGGCCCAGGCGGTCGAGAAGCTCGGCGGGCTGGACGTGCTGGTGAACAACGCCGGCAAGCAGGTGGCGCAGGACTCGATCGAGGACATCGACGACGAGCAGCTCGAGGCCACCTTCGACGTCAACATCCTGGCCCAGTTCCGCCTGGTCAAGGCCGCCCTGCCGCACCTGAAGCCGGGTTCCACGATCATCAACACCACGTCCGTGGTGACCTACATGGCCCCGCCGCAGCTCGTGGACTACGCCTCCACCAAGGCCGCCATCAACACCTTCACGAAGGCCCTGGGCCAGCAGCTGGCCCCGAAGGGCATCCGCGTGAACGCCGTGGCGCCCGGGCCGATCTGGACCCCGCTGCAGCCCTCCGGCGGCCAGAAGTCGGAGGACCTGCCGGAGTTCGGCCAGTCCACTCCGCTGGGCCGCGCCGGGCAGCCCACCGAGCTGGCCCCGGCGTACGTGTTCCTGGCCTCGCCGGAGTCCTCCTATGTGGTGGGCGCGACCATCCCGGTGACCGGCGGCATGCCCACCCCGTGACCGGAGCCGGGCGTTCCTGTCCCTGGGCGGTCACACCACCAGGGACAGGAACGCGCCGAGCGCGAAGCCGACCACGGTGAGCAGCCCGGCCTTCTCCCCGCCCTTCTCGCGAGCCTCGGGGATCATCGTGTCGATCAGCATGACCAGCAGGGCGCCGGCCGCGAAGCCCTGGATGCCGCCGGTCAGGGCAGGGGAGGCGACGTCGGCGATCAGCCCGCCGCCCCACGTCGCCAGGGCGCAGACCACCGCCACGAGCGACCACTGGATCAGCAGGTGGCGGCGCGTCTTGCCGCCGTCGAGGGAGTCGGCCGTGGCGGCGATGGACTCGGGCAGGTTGGACATGAAGATCGCCACGAGCAGCGCGAGGGACACGCCCTCGCCCGCGACCAGCCCGATGCCCAGCACGAGCTGTTCCGGGATGCCGTCCAGCAGCGCGCCCACGGTCAGCGCCGCACCCGAGGACGAGCCCCCGGACCTCGCGGCGGAGCGCTCCACCGCACGGTCGCCGAGGAAGTAGGCGGCCGCGCCGAGCGTCAACCCGATGCCGACGGCGGCAGGTCCGGCCGCCTGCACGCCCGCCTCCGCGAGCTCGAAGGACACGGACGCGATCAGGGCGCCGGCGCCGAAGGCGAGCACGAGTCCGATCGTGCCCATGTGCCAGCGGCGCAGGGTCGCCAGGACGGCGCCCACGAGCAGGGAGGACGCGGCGACCGCGCCCCACATCAGGGTCATCACGGCAGCCAGGCTACGCGCTGACCGGGGGCGACGCCGGGCCGCCGCCTCAGCTCACCGCACGACCTCGTCCGCCTCGCCCGTGAGCCCGAGCTTCTCGGCCACGTAGTCCACGTCCTTGTCTCCGCGGCCGGAGAGGTTGACCAGGATCCGCGCGTCCCGGCCCATCTGCGGGGCGAGGCGGATCGCGTGCGCCACGGCGTGCGCGGACTCGAGCGCGGGGATGACGCCCTCGAGCCGCGTGAGCCGCTGGAACGCGTCGAGCACGGCCGCGTCGTCCTCGGCCACGTACCGGACGCGGCCGACGCTCGCGAAGTGGGCGTGCTGTGGACCGACGCCCGGGTAGTCCAGGCCCGAGGCGATCGAGTGCACGGGATCCGGGGTGCCGTCGTCGTCGGCGAGGACGAGGGTGGCCATGCCGTGGAGGACGCCGTCGCGGCCCTGGGTCATGGTCATCGCGTGCTCGCCCTTGGTCGCGGAGCGGCCGCCGGGCTCGACGCCCACGAGCGCGACGTCGGCGTCGTCGAGGAACGCGGTGAACGCGCCGATCGCGTTGGAGCCGCCGCCCACCGCGGCGACGACGGCGCTCGGCAGCGCCCCGAACCGCTCCTGGAACTGGGCGCGGGCCTCGCGGCCGACCACGGACTGGAAGTCGCGGATCATCGTGGGGAACGGGTGCGGTCCCACCACGGAGCCGATCGCGAACAGGTACTTCTCCGGGTCCGCCGCGTACACCTCGAACGCCGAGTCCACGGCCTCCTTCAGGGAGCGGCCCTCGCGCTCCACCGAGACCACCTTCGTGCCGAGCAGGCGCATGCGCACCACGTTGGGGTGCTGCTTGGCCACGTCGATCGCACCCATGTGGATCTCGCAGTCGAGGCCGACCATCGCGGCCGCCGTCGCCAGGGCCACGCCGTGCTGGCCGGCGCCGGTCTCCGCGATCAGGCTGCGCTTGCCCATGCGCTTGGCGAGCAGCGCCTCGCCGATCGTGTGGTTGATCTTGTGGGCGCCCGTGTGGTTCAGGTCCTCGCGCTTGAGCACGATCCGTGCGCCGCCGAGCTCGTCGGAGAGGCGGTCCAGCGGGGTCAGGGGGGAGGGGCGCCCGACGGCGTCGCGCAGCAGGCGTCGGTATTCGGCGTAGAACTCGGGGTCCTGGCGCGCCTCGGCGTACGCGCGGGCGACCTCGGCCATGGGGCCGGCCAGCTGCGGGGGCAGGTGGGCGCCGCCATACTGGCCGAACATGCCGTCCGCGGAGACGTCCAGGTCCGGGGTGGTGACGAGGTCGCAGGCCTCGGCGAGGGTGCGGGGCTCGGGGGCGCCTCTCAGGGCGTTGTCCTCGGGGTTGCGGTGGGTCATCGGGGGTCCTCCTGGGATGGGGCCCGCCGGAGCCGCTCATGACGGAGCCGCCCGGCAGGCGAGCGGCTCGTCGTGTCAGATGCGCATGACCGGGGCCGCCCTCAGGCGGTCCACCACTGCTGCGCGTGCATCTGCATGGGGCCAGCGTACTGCACGTCGGGGCAGGCGTGAGTCTCACCATGTGGCTACAAATCTCATAATGTGGACGCGGCTCCCCATCTCAGTGAATCGCGATTCACCCTGGATCCATGACCGTCACCACCGTCGACACCCAGTCCCTGACCGCCGAGGCCGCCGCTGTGCTGGCCGCGATGCCCGGTGTGTCCTACGAGACGTTCCTCGCCGAGGCCCCAAGCCTGCCGGGTGTGGTCGCCGTCGTCGCCGACGACGCGGCCCGTGCCGCCCTCGGCCTGCCCGCGCAGCACACCGGCCTGCTCGCCGTGACGGCGGCGCCGCACGGCCTGCGCGACCGCGACGTCCGCGTCGCCTTCCAGTCCGGCCGCACCGGCGCCTCCCCGCTGCGCCAGGGCCTGGCCGCGCTGCTCAGGGACGTGCTCGCCCTGGACGTGGAGCGCACCAGCCCGGGTGCGGCGGGGGAGGGTTTCGCCCTGACTCCGGAGTCCGAGGAGACGCTCACGGCGTGGATGCGGGAGCACCTGACGCTGCGCGCCTGGGTCGCCCAGGACGCCTCCGCCCTCGAGGGGGTCGCCCGAGAGGTGGCCGCCGATCTCGCCCCGGCCCTGCAGCCGGGCGCCCTGGCGGCCCCCGTGGCGCAGCGGGTCGCGGCCATGAGGGCCTCCGCCCGCCGTTCCGCCACGCTCTGAGCCGGCCGGGCGCCGGAGGCGACGCCCTCGTCCGTGGCGCTCGGTCTCGTCGCGCCGGGAGATCACCCCGAGTCCGCTGACAGGATGGGTGCATGAAGCACGAGATCGTCCTCACCCGCGGGGACCTCACCCTGCGCCCCCTTGCCCCCGACGACGGCCCCGCCCTGCGCGAGCTCGTCGACGCGGCTATGTGGGCGGGGAACAGCGCGCCCCTGCCGGTGGACGGCGCGGCCATGTCCGCGCACCTCGCCGAGCTGATCGAGCGGGAGGGCACCTTCGCCTTCGCCGTCGAGCAGGGCGGGGAGCTGGTGGGGCGCACGAGCCTCTATGACCTGGTGCCCGGGCTGCGGGTGGAGGTGGGGCACACGGTCTACGCCCGTCGGGTGTGGGGCACCTCCGTGAACCCCGGCTGCAAGCTGCTGCTGTTCGGGCACGCGTTCGAGGAATGGGCACTGGAGCGGGTGGCCCTGCGCTGCGACCACCGCAACGCCCGTTCACACGCCGCCATCGCCCGCCTGGGGGCGACGTTCGAGGGCACTCTGCGCCGCTTCCGCCCGGCGGCAGACGGGACGATCGCCGACGTCGACTACTTCAGCGTGGTGCGCGAGGAATGGCCCGCGGTGCGCGCCGGGCTCGAGGCGCGCCTGGCCGCCTAGAGGTGTACAACGGGGGGATGCCACCCGAACCCTCTGCCCCGTCCGCCGAGCGCGGACCCGCCCGCCCCCACCCGGCCGACGTCGCCGCCCGCCCGGACGCCCCCTCCCCGCGGGCGACCGCCCTGCTGTTCGCGCTCGCGGTGGCCGCCGGCTCCGTGATGCCGCTGCAGGGCCGCATCAACTCCCGCCTCGCCCACCTGACGGGCGACCCCGTCCTCGCCGCGCTGTGCTCCTTCGCGGCGGGCCTGGTCGTCATGGTGCTCGTGAGCGTGCTGACGCCGCGGGGCCGCCGGGGCCTGGCCCGCATCCGCCCGGCCCTCGCCGCGGGGTCCGTGCGCCCGTGGTACGCGGTGGCGGGCGTGATCGGCGGACTCCTGGTGCTCACCCAGTCCGCGACGATCGGCCCCCTCGGCGTGGCCGTGTTCACGGTCGCCGTGGTCACCGGGCAGGTGGTCGGCGGGATGGTCGTGGACCGGCTCGGGCTCAGCCCCGCCGGGGTGCAGCGCCTGACGCCGCGGCGCCTCACGGGGGCGGCGCTCGCCCTGGCCGCGGTCGCCCTCGTGGTGTGGCCCAAGCTCGGCGAGGCCGGCGGCGGGCCCGGCTGGGCGCTGCTGGCCCTGCTGCCCCTGCTGGCCGGCCTGGCCACCGCCGGACAGCAGGTGTTCAACGCCCGTCAGGCCACGGCCTACGGCACCGCCATCCCGGCGACCCTGGTCAACTTCACCGCCGGCGTCCTCTTCCTCGGGATCGTGTGGGGCGGGATCGTCCTGGCCTCCGGCCACGGCATGCCCGCGCTGCCGCACGACTGGCGGCTCTACTTCGGCGGCCCGCTGGGGTGCGTATTCATCGGGGTGGGCGCCATGGTCGTCCCGCGCCTGGGCGTCTTCGCCGCCACCCTCGGCCTGGTCTCGGGCAACCTCCTGGGCTCCCTCATGGTGGACCTGGTGGCCCCCACCGACGGATCCACGGTCACCACGACGACGGTGCTGGGCACCCTGGGCGCCCTCGCCGCCGTCACGCTTGCGTCCTGGCCGGCGCGGCGCCGGTAGCGCCGCCCGCGGCGACAGCCCGCGGTCACCGCGCGGGACTCAGGCGCGGGCCACGGTCCCCCGCCGCCCGTGCCGGCGACCGTGCATCACGAAGTAGTACCCGGCGGCGATCACCAGCACACCCGCCAGGGCCGCGTACATGGCGCCGTAGCCGGCGGAGGCCACGAGTCCGCCGAGGAGCACGGGGCCCAGGCCCAGCCCCACGTCCGCGAACAGCATGAGGGTGGAGATGCCGGCGCCGAGCTGGTGGGAGGGCACCGCGTTCACGGCGATCGCCTGGGCCGCGGGCATGAGCGTGCCGTAGCCGAGGCCGCTCAGCGCCCCGGCCAGCACCACCTGCCAGTCGCGCGTGGCGAAGGCCAGCACCAGGAGCGCGGCCGTGAAGCAGAGGAGCGCGGGGTAGACGACGGCGTCGTCCCCCCGGCGGTCCTGCAGGGTGCCCAGGGTGAGGCGCATGACGAGCATCGCCGCGGCGTAGGCCAGGAAGAAGAGGCCGGCGCCGGCCGTGAGCCCGCGCTCCACCGAGTAGGCGTTCAGGTAGGTGAGGATCCCGGCGTAGCTCAGGCCCACCAGCAGCATGAAGCCACTGATCGGCAGCACCGCCGGGTGCAGCACGGAGCGCAGGCGGAAGCCCACCGCGGGGGCGGGGTGCTCCAGGGGGACCTCGCCGGCGGCGCGCTCGCCGTCGACGCCCGCCGCGGCGGGCGCCTCGCGCACCAGCAGGCCCAGCACGAGGCTGACCACCGTGATCCCCAGAGTCGCCCGGAACAGCCACACGTAGCCGATGGAGCCGGCGAGGAAGAGCCCCAGGGCGGGGCCGATCGCGGTGGCCAGGGTGGTGCCCAGCGCGAGGTGGCCGGTGGCCTCCGCGCGTCGCCCGTCGGGGATGGCCGCCTGGGCCAGGGCCATGACGGCGGTGCTGGCGAAGGCGTAGCTGGCACCGTGGAGCATGCGCACCGCCACCAGGGCCGGCAGCGAGGAGGCGACGAGGTAGAGCGTGCAGGACAGCGCGACGGCGACCAGGGCCACCACCAGGACGCGGCGCTTGCCGAAGCGGTCCACCACGTGGCCGGTGACCACGCGGCTGAGGGTGGCGCCGATGACGAAGGCGCTCGAGGCCAGCCCCGCCCCGGCGTCCGAGGCGGCGAACTGCCGGACCGCGTACACGGCCATGGTGGTGACGAGGGCGTAGAACGCGAGGAACTGGAGGAAGGAGACCACCCAGGCGAGGACGAAGGTGGGGGAGGCGATGCGTTCCTGCTCGGCGATTTGCATGATGCAAAAGGTAGCATCGTTTGCATGATGCAATCATCTGAGGGGGCGTGGGTCGACCCGGTCGAAGGGATCATGTACGAGCACATGCTCCTGCTGCGGGTGGCCACGCAGGGGGTGGCCCCCTACGGCCGGTCGAGCGCGCTGGAGCGCAGCGCCACCGTGCTGCTCGCCCGCCTGGAGGCGGGCGGGGCCATGAGCATCGCCGAGCTGGCCGAGGCCTTCGACCTCGACGTCTCCACCGTCCACCGGCAGGTGGCCGCCGCCATGAAGGCCGGCCTCGTCGAGCGGGTGGTGGACCCCGACGGCGGCTCCGCCCGGCTGCACCGTCCCACGGAGGAGGGACGCGCCCGCCTCGCCGCGGAGCTGAGCTCCCGCGCGGACAACGTGGCGCAGATCGTCTCCTCCTGGCCCGCCGAGGACGTCGTCGAGTTCAGCAGGCTCCTGCGGCGTTTCAACGAGGGGGCGGAGGAGCGCCGGGGCCACCCGTGGCCCCGACCGCAGACGGGCCCCGGTGCGGAGGACCCCCGGCTCTGAGCACCGCGCCCGCCCTCAGGCGCGACGGATGCGGTCGGCCAGCGCGGCCGACTCCGCCGGGTCCAGCACGGCCGCCGGATGCGGCCCCGCCGCGGCGAGGCGCTCCGTGCAGCCGGCCTCTCCCAGCGGCGCCCCCGCGGCCAGCACGACGTTGCCCCAGTCCAGGCGCTCCAGCATCCCCTGGTCCGCGAGCGTCCACGGGCCGGGCACCCCGGCCTCGGCGGCCGCCTCCTCGAGGGCGCCCAGCTCGGCGCCCAGGAAGCGCAGGCCGGCGTCGTCGCCGATGTTCACCAGCAGCACCCCGCCCGCCGTCAGCAGCTCGAGCAGCTCCCCGTAGAACACGGCGCCGCGCAGGTGCTCGGCGCCCTCCTCGCCGGTGCCGATGTCCAGCACGACGGCGTCGAACCGCTCCCCGTCCAGCGCGAGGTCGACGGCGGCCAGGCGCGCGTCCGCGACCACGGAGACGAGGTCCGTGCCCGCCGGCAGGGGCAGCTCGGCGAGCACGAAGGACACGAGCTCCCGGTCCAGGTCGACCACCGTCTGCTCCGAGCCGGGCCGGGTCGCCTGGAGGTAGCGCGGCAGGGTCAGCGCGCCCGCGCCGAGGTGCAGGACCCGCACCGGCGCGCCCGCCGGAGCGACGCCGTCGAGCACGTGGGCCATGCGGCGCAGGTACTCGTAGCGAATGCGCAAGGGGTCGGCCAGGTCCACGTGGGACTGGACGGCCCCGCCGATCTCCAGGACGAACCCGCCGAACTCGTCGGGGGCGATGCGGGCGTCCACGCCCGACGTGGACAGGTGGACGGTGCGGCCGGAGGGGGAGGGCTGGGCGGGCATGCCCCCAGCATCCCACCCCTCAGTACGCTGGACGGATGAGTCAGAACGTCCTCACCGTCTACGGCGCCGACTGGTGCCGCGACTGCCTGCGCACCAAGCGCCAGCTCGACGAGCTCGGCGTCGCCTACGACTACGTGGACCTCGTCGCCGACCCGGCCCAGGCCGATGCCGCCGAGCGGATCTCCGGCCGGAAGAACATCCCCGTGGTCGTGTTCCCCGACGGCGACCACCAGGTGGAGCCGACCAACGAGGAGACCGCGGCCAAGCTCACCGCGCTGGGCCTGATCTGAGGTCGGGCCGCCCCCGGCGCGAGCCCCGCCGGCGCTCTCGGTGGGCGCGCACCGGGGTCTACGCTCTCCCCATGGAGCACATCGACGAGACCGCCCTGCCCGCCCCCGAGGACCGCGTCGTGTCCGCGACCCGTCACGTCGACGCGCCGGCCGGCGTCGTCTTCGAGCTGATCGCGGACCCGGCCCGCCAGCCCGAGTGGGACGGCAACGACAACCTGGCCGAGGCCGCCCCCGGGCAGCGGGTGACCGCCGTCGGGGACGTGTTCGTCATGACCCTGCAGAAGGGCGTGGACCGCGCGAACCACGTGGTCGAGTTCGAGGAGGGCCGTCGCATCGCCTGGAAGCCCTCCGAGGTCGGCGGGGAGCCGTTCGGCCAGCTGTGGCGGTGGGAGGTCGACGGCGACGACGACGGCGGCTGCCGCGTCACCCACACCTATGACTGGACGCGGCTCGCCGACCCGAAGCGCATCCAGAAGGCGCTGCGGACCGGCGAAGAGCAGCTCCGCGCGTCGATCGACCGGCTCGCGGAGCTGGCCGAGCGCCAGGGCTGACCGGCCTGCCTCGGCTCATACGGAATCCGTTGCGGTTCTGACCCTTCTGACGGCCGAACCGGCGGCCAGAAGGGTCAGATCCGCAGAAGATCCGGCCCCGGCCCCGGCCCCGGCCCGGGCGCGGGACGGTGCCGACGTGGTCTGCCCCGTCGTGCGCCGCTTCACGGCAGCGCCAGCCGGAACACCTTCTTCCACGCGGAGCCCACCTGCCGCAGCAGCGGGCCGGTCGTGTACGGCAGGCCGTAGCGGGCGCAGATCTCGCGGACCCTGGGCGCCACCTCGGCGTACCGGCTGGACGGCAGGTCCGGGAACAGGTGGTGCTCCACCTGGTGGGAGAGGTTGCCGGTCATGAAGTGCATCAGCTTCGAACCGGAGATGTTCGCGGAGCCGATCATCTGCCGCACGTACCAGTCGCCGCGGGTCTCGCCGTCCACCATCTCCTCGGAGAACGTCTCCGCACCCTCCGGAAAGTGCCCGCAGAAGATGACCGCGTGCGCCCAGATGTTGCGCAGGCCGTTGGCCAGCAGCGTGCCCGCGAGCGTGGCCTTGCCCGAGCCCGTCAGCACCTCGGCGACGGCCGGCGTGGCCACGTAGTCCTTGGCGAACTGCCGGGCCGCCTTGACGCCCACGGAGCGCAGATCCGTCATCAGCTCCTCGCGGGACTTCTCGCCGCTCTGCACGCGGTCCAGCTCGAGGTCGTAGAGGGCGATGCCCCACTCGAAGATCGGCGCCAGCCCCGCATTGATCACGGGGTTGAGCAGGTGGCGGGGCCGCCACGGCTCGGACTCGTCCATGCGCAGGACGTTGTAGCCCACGTCGCGGTCCTTGCCCACCACGTTGGTCCAGCGGTGGTGCAGGTCGTTGTGGGTGTTCTGCCACGCCCGCGACGGCGTCACGAAGTCCCACTCCCACGTGGTGGAGTGGATGTCCGGGTCGCGCATCCAGTCCCACTGGCCGTGGAGCACGTTGTGCCCGATCTCCATGTTCTCCACGATCTTCGCGACCGTGAGCATGGCTGTGCCCGCCACGAACGCGGCGGGGTGGCGTGCGTTGAGCAGGAGGGCGCGGCCGCCGAGCTCGAGCCGGCGCTGCCAGCGGATGACGCGGCGGATGTAGGCCGCATCGGAGGCGCCGCGGCGGGCGAGCACGTCGTCGCGGATCGCGTCCAGCTCACGGCCCAGCTCGGCCACCTGCGCGTCCGTCAGGTGGGCGGCGCCGGGCGGGCGCACCGCCGGGCTCCCGACGACGCCCGGCAGCCCCGGCGTCGTGGCGGCGGCGGTGGAGCGGGACGTGGCGGCACGGGACTCGGCGGTGTGGGGAGCCCAGCTCGTGGTGTCGGGGCGGTCCTGCGGCAGGACCCGGGCGGCGCGGCCGCGCACGGTGGTGCCGGGGATGGCCAGGGCCAGATCGTCCGGGGCGGTGGCGCCGGTGCGGTCGGGGGCGGTGGGGGTCTGGGTCATGTGATGCTCCTGGGGGCGGGAGGCGGGGATGGTCAGGGAGGCCCGGGTCGCGGGCCGGGCGTCAGGTTCACAGGCCGAGGCTCAGCGGGCCGGCGGCGGCGCTCACGCAGGTCTGGATCAGTTCGCCGGGCTCGCCGTGCACCTGTCCGGTCCGCAGGTCCGTGACCTGGCCCGAGCGCAGCGGCGTGAGGCATGCGTGGCAGATGCCCATGCGGCAGCCGGCGGGCGCGGCGACGCCGGCGTCCTCGGCCACCACGAGCAGCGGCACGTCGCCGGGGGCGTCCACCTCGACGTCGGCGTGCTCGAACACCACGCGGCCGCCGGCCCCCGCCACGCCCGGGGCGAAGTCGGCCTGGAACCGCTCGATGGTGAGGTCCGCGGCCGCCTCGCGCCGCCACAGGGCCTCGGCGTCGTCGAGGAACCCGGCCGGCCCGCACGCGTAGGCGGCCCGCTCGCGCCAGTCGGGGCAGAGGCCCTCGAGCTGCGCGGGGGAGGAGAGGTCGAGGCGGCCCGCCTCCGCGGTGTGGTGGTGCACCACGCGCAGGCCCGGGAACTGGTCGGCCAGCTCGGCCAGCTCCTCGCGGAACAGGGCGTCCTCGGGGGTGCGGGAGGAGTGGATGAGCACCACGTCGGCATCCCGGCGCGTCGGCACGAGCGTGCGGATCATGGACATCACCGGGGTCAGGCCTGAGCCGGCGGTGAGCATGAGCAGCGGGCGCGGCTCGTCCGGCAGGGTGAAGTCGCCCTCGGGGATGTCGAGGAAGAGGACGTCGCCGGGCTTCGTGTGGCGCACGAGCGTGCCGGAGACGAGGCCGATGTCGGACACCGTGATCTCCGGGTCCGCGCCCGCGGGGGCGGAGAGCGAGTAGGAGCGCCACTGCCGCACCCCGTCCACGTCGACGCCGATGCGTGCCCACTGGCCGGCGTCGTGGGCCCGCCAACCCGGTCCGGGACGGAACGCGATGGTGACGGCGCCGGGCGTCGCGCGGGCGACGGAGGTGACCACCCCGCGCAGCTGGCGGGAGGAGTGCACGGGGTCGAACAGGCCGAGGACGTCCTGCGGTGTGAGCGGGTGCAGGAGCGTCGTGACCAGGCGGGTGAGCAGGAAGGGGCCGGGCATGCCCCCACGCTATGGCGCAGCGCGCCATGATTCTTCATGTCGGACGTACGATCGACCCGCAGGATTCATCGTGAGGAGACAAGATCATGGCCTCAACCCCCGCCCCGACGCGCGGCACCGACTGGCACCCGCCGTGGCTGTCCCTGCCTTCGGACCTCCCCGGCCGGCTGGCCCCCGCGATCCCGGCCATCATGCAGCGCATCATCGAGACGGTGCCGGAGCAGATCCCGGCGTACGTGAGCGCCCGGGACGGCCGCTACGGCGAGAACCTGACGCGCGGGGTGACCGCGGCGCTCGAGCAGCTGATGAGCCTGCCAGGCACCGCCCGTCCCGCGCTCAGCCCCGAGACGCGGGCGCTCATGGCCTACCTGGGCGCGGGGGAGTTCCGGGAGGGCCGCACGATGGACGCCCTGCTCGGCGCTTACCGGGCCTCCGCACGGATCGTGTTCCGGGACCTGTCCGCCGAATGCGCCCACCTCGGCATGGGCATGTCCGTGGTGATCGACCTCGGCGAGTCCATCTGGGCCTACATCGACGAGCTCTCCTCGGTCAGCGCCCAGGCGTACGCGGAGGCGCAGTCCGCCCAGGCGGGCGTGCTCGAGCTGCACCGCGCCGCCCTCGCCACCGCCCTGGTCCGGGGCGGGACCGAGGAGAAGGAGGTGCAACGGCTGGCCGCGCTCGCGGACTGGCGGCTGCCGCGCCGGCTGGCGGTGGTGGTGCTGCCCGCGGACGCCGGCGTCGCCGTCCGGGAGAGGCTGGGCCGGGCCGGGCTCGTGGTGGAGCGGGACTCGGAGGTGGTCGCCGTGATCGACGCGACGCCCTCCCAGGGCCGCCGCGAGCGCATGCTGCGCCTGCTGGCGGGGACGGCCGCCGTCGTCGGGCCGGCCGTGGACTGGCCGCTCGTGCCCCACTCCTACCGGGTGGCCCGCACGCTGGCCGTCCAGGAGGCGGCGGGCCGGACGGCGGAGCCCGCGCAGGGGGAGGACGACGACGGCGCCCCGTCCCCGATCCTCGCCGCGGACCACCTGGCGCGCGTGGTGCTGGGGGCCGAGCCGCGCGTCGTGACGCAGCTGGCCGAACGCGTGCTGGCGCCCCTGGACGAGGTGAGCGAGGCGAAGCGGGCGGTGCTGGAGGAGACCCTGCTCGCCTGGCTCACGCACTGGGGCCAGCGGGCGCCGATCGCCGCGGAGCTCGGCGTGCACCCCCAGACCGTGGGGTACCGGGTGGGCCGGCTGCGCGAGCTGTTCGGGGAGGCCCTCGAGGACCCCGACGCGCGGTTCGACCTGGAGATCGTGCTGCGGGCGCGGCGGGACGGGGTCGGGTGAGCGGGGCGGCAGGGGGTGCCGTCTGACGGGGGCCTTCACTAGCGTGGGTGGACCACGCATCCCGACGAGGGACCCCGACGAGAGAAGAGGGACAGTGCCATGACGAACGCCCCGAACCGCGACGAGCTCCCCCTGCCGGACTACGACCACATCCCCAACGGCACGCTGCCGACCCGGATCACCGGCCTCGACGAGTCGCAGGTGGAGCAGCTGCTCGCCTACGAGCGCGCCCACGGCGACCGCCTGCCCGTGGTGCAGGTCCTCGAGACGCGGCTCGAGGCGCTGCGCTCCGGCGCCCAGCCCTCCGGCGATCAGGTGCCGGACACCCCGGAGGTCGGCGGCTCCCGCACCGGCTCGCCCGTGACCCCGGAGACGAGCGGCCCGCCCGTGGAGCCCCTGAGCCGCGGCATCCCGGCCGACCCGCAGCACCCCGGCAACCGCTGAGCCGGCCGGGCGTCGCCTGACAGGGCGGCCCCCCGCGGAACGCGGCCACGACGCCCCGTCTCCTTCCTGTGAGAGGCGACGCGTCGTGGCCGCCTCGCGTTCCGGGCGATCCCGCGGTCCGGCCACGGAGCGCCTGCGAGGGTCCCCGTAGCGTGTTTGTGAGCTGGGTTATATTTCGACACAGCTGCGGCGGGCCTTCGGGCGCTGACGTGCGAGGCTGCCGGATTCCCGGCTGTCCGGCTCCTACTCACGGATGGGTGAAACGGCATGACTGAATTCGAGGACAAGCTTGCGCAAGTGGCTCGGCGAGCCCGCGACTACGCAAGCTCCCTGGACACGGAAGAGGCGACGAAGAACGCGCTCGTCATGCCATTCATCTCGCAGGTGTTGGGCTACGACGTGTTCGATCCCCAGGAGGTCGTCCCGGAGTTCGTCGCAGATCTGGGCCTGAAGAAGGGGGAGAAGATCGACTACGCCATCATGCGGGAGGGGAAGGTCAACATCCTCGTGGAGGCCAAGAAGGTCGGCTCGGAGCTGTCCCTGGCGCACGCGAGCCAGCTGGTGCGCTACTTCCACACCAGTGAAGCGCGGATCGGCGTGCTCACCAACGGGCGGGTGTGGAACTTCTACACGGACCTCGACAAGGCCAACATCCTCGACGAGCGTCCGTTCCTCGTCCTCGATCTTCTGGACATCGACCCGGTCACCGTGCCGAAGCTCGAGCAGCTGGCGAAGGGATCCTTCGATCTCG
The DNA here is from genome assembly GCF_024519795.1 of Micrococcus sp. Mcc89. Lineage (NCBI taxonomy): Bacteria > Bacillati > Actinomycetota > Actinomycetes > Micrococcales > Micrococcaceae > Micrococcus > Micrococcus sp. Mcc89. Next base: position 111,120 of record NZ_JALJRI010000117.1, read on the forward strand.
ACTCGGTCATCGCCGCAGCCGAGGAGCTGAAGTACGTATCGGCCATCAAGCGCGAGATTTCTGCCGAGATGGCTGCGCCGAGCGATGAGTTGGTGAAGGTCCTCGCCAAGCGCGTGTACTCCGGGTACATGAACGCCAAGGCGGTGGAGACCTTCACCCGGCTCACCGAGGAGGCTGCGCGCCAGTACATCAACGATCGCGTCAACGCGCGGCTGAAGACTGCCCTGGGCGACCAGGTCGCTCCGGTACTGGCGGCTCCCGCTGAGCCCGTGGCCACCGGCGATCAGACGGTCCTGTCCGACGAGGAGAACGGTCAGGAGGGCCAGCTCAAGCCGGGCGTCGTGACGACCGAAGAGGAGATCGAGGGTTTCCGCATCATCAAGGCGATTCTCGCCGGAATCGTGCCGATGAACCGCGTCTACATGCGCGACGCAGCCTCGTACTGCAGCGTCATCCTGGACGACAACAATCGGAAGCCGATCGCGCGCCTTCACTTCGACGGGAAGGTGAAATATCTGGTGCTGTTCGATGCGGACAAGAACAGGACGCGGGCCGACCTCGAGAACTTGGAGGACATCTACGAATCCGCCGAGGCACTGCGGAGCGTCGTCAGCTCCTACGTCGGGGCCTGAGCGGACTCTGACCCGCCTACTGACCGGATCCGGCCCGCGGGCGGGCAGGACTGTGCCCCGCCGCCGTCGATGCGCCACCCTGGTGCGCACGCCCCGGTGGGACAGACCCGCCGGGCGCCGACCCGAGAGGACGTCATGACCCATCACGAGCGCGACGACCGCCAGGCCCTGGCCGCCGGCGAGACCTACCTGATCCACGTGCTGGAGACCTCCGACCCGCCCGGCAACCCGGACCACTACCGGATCACGGACGCGGTCGAGGCCCACCACGCGTCCACCGGCTCCTACGACGTCGAGGCCGGCGGCCTGGACGCCGCCCGCGAGCTGCTCGCCCGCCACGCCAAGTGAGCGACCGGGGCTGAGACGTCCGGCCGGGCCGCGCCTCACGCGCCCGGCCGGAGCCTCATCCCCAGCACGGTGCGCGCCTCGAGCCCCAGAGCCGCGCGGGCCTCGGGCGCGCCGGTGCGGTCCTCGCCCACCACGGTCATCCCGATCCGCTCGGCCACCCGGCGCGAGGCCGTGTTCTCCGGGTGGATGATCGCCACGAGCTCGTGGTGCCCCAGCACGTCCCGGGCGTGGTCCCGGCAGGCGGCGGCCGCTTCGGTGGCGTAGCCGCGCCCCCACAGGTCGGCCCGCACGTGGTAGCCGACCTCCAGGCGAGGCTCCCCGTTGACCTCCTGCCACGTCAGGCCGCAGTCGCCCACGAAGCCGGGCCCGCCGTCGTCGTGGGTCTCGATGATCCACAGCCCGTGCCCGTCCTGCGCGTACCGGCGCCGGTTGCCCGCGATCCACGCCGCCGCCTCCGCGCGCGTGCGCGGGGCGGGGTAGAAGCGCATCACCACGGGATCGGCGAGGAGGCCGGCCAGGTGGTCGAGGTCGGCGTCGGCCATCTCGCGGAAGCGCAGACGGGCGGTGGGGGCGGGCGGCATGCGCCCAGGCTAGCGGCGGGCGGATGCGCCCCGCCTCTTGTCTGCGCGGGGCCGGGCTGGTCGACTGTGCCCATGCCGCATTCCCTCTCCCTGCGCCCGTTGCGGGTGGATGACGCCGAGGCCATGGCCGCGGTCCTCGCCGACCCGGACCTGTACACGTACACCGGCGGGACGCCGCCGGGCGAGGAGGAGCTGCGGCAGCGGTACGCGATCCTCGCGCGCGGTCGCTCCGAGGACGGCGCGGAGGACTGGGCCAACTGGATCGTGGTGCTGGAGCCGGAGGGCCGGCCGGTCGGCTACGTCCAGGCCACCATCCCCGTGGACGGGGGACCCACGCAGATCGCCTGGCTGATCGGCACGCCGTGGCAGGGCCGCGGGCTGGCGAAGGAGGCCGCCGGCCTCCTCAAGGGCGAGCTGCGGGACCGGGGGGTGCGGCGCCTCGTGGCGGATGTCCACCCCGAGCACACGGCCTCCCAGCGGGTCGCCCAGGCGATCGGCCTGGCGCCGACGGACGAGGTCGTGGACGGGGAGGTCCGCTGGGCCGGGTCCGTGGACGACGGCGGCGGCCCGGTCACCGGCTGAGGCCGCGGCGCCGCTCCGGGTAGGAGCCGCCGAGCTCCACGCCCCGCTCGGCCAGGTAGGCCTCCGGGTCCACCGGCTCGCCGTCCACGCGCAGCTCCAGGTGCAGGTGCACGCCGGTGGCGGCGCCGGTCTGCCCGACGCCGGCCAGGTGGTCCCCGGCGGAGACGCGCTGGCCCGCGTCCACCACGGTGGAGTCCGGGGCGGCGTGCAGGTAGCGCCACACGTGGCCGTCCCCGGCGTCCACGGCGAGCAGGTTGCCGCCCGCGTCCCCGCCGGCCTCCACGAATAGGACTCGGCCGTCGGACACCGAGTGGAAGGGCGTGCCCTCCGGCACCCCGCCGAGGTCCACGCCGTCGTGGCGGGTCAGGGCCTCCTCGGACACCCCCGAGGGCACCACGCCCTCGCCGAACGGGTTGGGGCGGGGCCCGAAGCGGGAGGTCACGCGGCCCTGCACGGGCTCGGCGTACCCCTGCGTGTTCACCGTGGGCGGGGCGGGGGTGAAGCCGCCGTTCCAGCGCCGCCGCTCGGCGCCCGCGCCGGCGTCGTCCCGGCCGGCCGGACCGAACGCGAGGACCAGCGCCAGGACGGTCGCGATCAGGGCCAGCGCCCCCACTGCGGCCAGCACGCCCCCGGCCACACCGCTGCCCGGGGAGCCGGCGCCGGGGGTCGGGGTGGTCATCCCCTCAGTCTGTCATGCAGGGTCGGGACGGCCCCGGCCTTCGCCCACGGCATCCCGGCCCGCCACCAGCTCCCGCCCGCGCTCGTAGTCCTCGTCCGCGTTGTAGGTCAGCACGCCCACCACGCGGTCCTGCGCGTCCGTGTACCAGAGAGTGAACCCGTACCAGAGAGTGAACCCGCCGGTGCGCTCCACCATGCGGGCCTGCTCGTGGCCGTCGCCCCACGCGGCGTGCTTGAGCGTGTGCTCGCCGATGGTGCTCCAGAACCCGGGCACGGCCTCCCACCGCCGCAGGGACTCCGGGTCCGCCGTCGCCGCGTGGGCCAGCACGGAGGCCTGGCCGGCGCCGCCCGGCACGCCGACCTCGGTGCGGGCCGCGTTGTGCCCGGCGACCTCGCCCATGCCGAGGGCGTCGCCCCAGTGCTCCACGGGGATCGGCCGGCCGGCCACGGCGTGGTGGGCGCGGGCCACGTCCCCGGCCACCCACACGCCCGGAGCCGCGGCCAGGTGCTCGTCCGCCACGATCCGTCCCTCGTGGACGGTCAGCTCCGTGCCCCCGAGCAGGCCGCCGCCGGGCTCGATGCCCACCGCGGCGAGGATGAGGTCCGGGGCGAGGGTGACGCCGTCGTCCAGGTGGATGGTCCGGGGGGCCTCGATGCCGCTCACCCGCACGCCCGTGCGCAGCGTGACGCCCGCGCCCGTCAGCCACTCGGCGATCCGCTCGCCCGCGGCGCGGCCCAGCCGTCTCTGCTGCGGGACCTCATCCGGGGTGACCAGGGTGGTCTCCACCCCGCGCAGCGCCAGCGAGGCCGCCGCCTCGCAGCCGATGAACCCGGACCCCACCACGACGGCGGAGCGCGCGTGCCCGGCTGACGTCACCAGGCGGCGGGCGTCGGCGAAGGAGCGCAGCAGGTGCACCTCGGCGTCGGCCTCGACGTCCGGCAGGGGGATCGGACGGGCGCCCAGGGCCAGGATGAGCCGCTCGAAGCGGATCGGCTCCTCGGCGGCCCACAGCGTCCGCACCCCCAGGTCCGCGCGGGTGACGGTCACGCCCCGGCGCAGCTCGACGGCGTCCGGCAGCTCGTCCAGCACCGTCGGCTCGGGTTCGGCGGTGCCGCGCAGCAGCTCCTTGGACAGCGGCGGGCGCTCGTAGGGGTGGTCCACGTCCGAGGTGAGCATGAGGACGGGGCCGGGTCCCCCGGCGTCGACGTAGGCGCGGGCGGCGCTGACGCCGGCGGGGCCGCTGCCCACGATCACGAGCGGGAACGGGGTGGAGCTGTGCTGGGCCATACGGCCAGCATGCGCACCCGTCACGGGCGGGCGCCAGGGCCGACGGGCACCCCCGGCTCCGGCATACTGCCCGCATGGACCCCTCCCTGGTGTGGCTGCCGGCCGTCGTCGCGCTGGCCGCGATCACCGTGGGCGGCACGCTCCAGCGGGTGAGCGGAATGGGCGTCGGCATGATCGCCGCACCCACGCTGTCCCTGCTCCTGGGCCCGGTGGCGGGGGTGACGCTGTCCAACGTGGCCGCCTCGGTGTCCGCGGTGCTGCTGTTCGCGGTGCTCCACAGGCACGTGGACTGGCCGCGCTTCGTCCGCCTCGCACCCCTGCTCGTGGCCGGCTCGTTCGCGGGGGCGTGGGCGGTGCGGGTCCTGGACGCCCACGCCCTCGAGATCCTCCTGGGGTCCTCCGTGCTGGTGGCCGTGGCCGCCGTCCTGGGCCTGCAGCAGCGCTTCACCGCCCAGGGGAACGGGGCCGTGTTCGCCTCCGGCGCCGTCGCCGGGTTCATGAACACCACCGCGGGCATCGCCGGGCCGGCGCTCGCGGTCTACGCGGTGGCGAGCCGGTGGGACCAGCGTTCGTGGGCGGCCACCCTCCAGCCCGTGTTCCTGCTGGCCAATCTCACCTCGCTGGTCACCAAGTCGCTGTTCGGCGCGGCCGTGCCCGCGGGGCTGCACGTGCCGTGGCCGGTGTGGGTCGCCGTGGTGGCGGGCGGCCCGCTGGGTGTGCTGCTCGGTTCGGTGGTGGCCCGCCGGGTGGACCCCGCGAAGGCGCGCGTCCTCGCGATCTGCCTGGCCGGCGTCGGGGGCACGGTGGCGCTGGTGCGCGGTGTGGCCGGCGCCCTGGGCTGAGGCGGGGCCGGCGCGCGGGCGTCAGGGCAGGAGGGAGCGCACGGCCGCGGCCAGCGTGTCCCGCACGTCGTCCACCGTCAGGTCCTCCGGGGCCAGGTGCCGCTCGACCGACAGCGTGTGCACGAGCATCAGGAGCATGGCCGCGGTGTGCGTGACCTGCTCGTCCGGGACGTCGGCCAGCACGCGGTGCTCGCGCAGCAGGCCGGCCAGGAAGTCCCGCCGCCGGACGGTGAGCGTCCGGTAGGCTCTCCCCACGGCGGGCTCGCGCAGGCCCACGGCCTGGAACTCGTGGAGGAGCAGGGGCCAGGAGCCCGTGGTCTCGAGCACGACGTCGGCCAGGGCCTCCGCCACGCGGGCCACCAGGTCCTCGCGCGGCAGGTCGGGGTCGTCCAGGGCGTCGGCGACGCCGTCCATGGCTCGGGTGGTCGCCCGCTCGAACTGGACGGTGCAGGCGGCGGCGAAGAGGTCCGGCTTCCCCGCGAAGCCGGAATAGACGGCGCCCTTCGTGTAGCCGGCCTCCGCCGCGATGCGGGCGAGGGAGGAGCGCGCGTAGCCCTCCCGTCCGAACACCCGGGCCGCGTGGTCGAGGATGGCCGCGCGGACATCCTCGCGGCGGGGTCGGGTGGCCATGTTGCCCTCTCGATGCCGATGGTATTGAATACCGATGGTATTGAATCCGCCTCGACTCGGCAAAGAGGGCCTATGTCTTCCACTCCCACCGACGCCGATCACCATGGCCCCGGACCCGCCCCCGTCCCGGCGCACCTCGACGACCTCCCGCCCGCCACCCTCGTGGCGCGCGGTCTGACTCTGCGCGGCGGTCGCGGGCCGGTGTTCGGCCCCCTCGACCTCGTGCTGCCCCCGCAGACCCACCTGGCCGTGCTCGGAACCCAGGGCTCGGGCCGCTCGGCCCTGCTGCTCGCCCTCACGGGGCGCCTGCAGGGCGTGCGGGGCGAGCTCGTGCTCACCGGCGGCCCCGTGGACGTCGCCCTGGACGGGCCGGAGCGGCCCGCCGCCCGCGCGTACCGGCCCCCGATCGACGCCGCGCGCCACCCGCACGCCCTCCGTGCCCGCACCGCCGTCGCCCACACCACCGACGTGGTGGAGCTCGAGCCGGCGCTGACCGCGGCCGAGGTCGTGGACGAGCGCTGCCTCGCCGACGGCGTGCGCCGCCGCGCCGGCCGCGCGCGCTTCGCCCTCCTCGCGGACGCGGTGAGGCTGAGCGTGGCGCCGGAGGCCGTCGTCGGGGAGCTGTCCGCGCCCGATCGCGCGCTGCTGGCCGCCGTCGTCGCCTGCCTGCGCCCGGCCCGCCTCGTCACCTTCGACGACGTGGACGCCACCCTGACCATCGATGAGCTGGTCGCGCTCCACGCGGCCCTGGACGTCCTCAAGGACCACGGCCACCCGTTCGCGGTGAGCGCCGTGGCCTCCGCGCCCGTGCCGCGCGACGCCGTCGTCCTCACCCTGCCCCCCGTCCGGGAGAACTGATGCTGTTCCGCTACGAGCTGCGACGCTTCCGCCGTGGCCTGCCCCTGCTCGCCCTGCTGTTCATCTTCCTCGTCCCCGCCATCTACGGCGCCCTGTACCTGTCCGCGAACTGGGACCCCTACGGGGCCATGGACCGGCTGCCGGTGGCGATCGTCAACGAGGACGAGCCCGTCCAGCGCGGCGACACCACGCTGCGCACCGGCGCGGACATGACCGAACGCCTCAAGGACGACCGCGCCTTCGACTGGCGCGAGACCACGCGCGAGGAGGCCGAGGAGGGGCTGCGGGAGGGCCGGTACTACCTCGTCCTGGAGATCCCCGCCGAGCTCAGCCGTGACCTCGTCAGCCCCGAGGGCGGCGGGACACCGCAGCAGGCGCAGATCACCCTGCGCCGAGACGACGCCAACGGCTTCGTGATCGGCTCCGTCACGAACGCGAGCCAGGCCAAGGTCGAGGCCGCCGTGAACCGGTCCGCGATCGAGGCGTACTTCGAGGCCGTCTTCTCCAGTCTCGGCGAGCTGCGGTCGGGCATGGTCGACGCCGCCGACGGTGCCGCGCAGCTGGCCGACGGCACGGCCTCCGCGAAGGACGGCGCGAGCCAGCTGGAGGACGGGATCGTCCAGGCCCACGACGGCTCCGGCAAGCTGGCCGAGGGCGCGGGCCAGCTCGCCACGGGTGCGGGTGACCTCGCGGACGGCGCCGCCCAGGCCGACGACGGCGCCCAGCTACTCGCCGAGGGCGCCGCGTCCGCGCAGGACGGGGCCGGCCGCCTGGCCGACGGGCTCGACCAGGCGCGCGAGGGCTCCCAGGCCCTCGCCGACGGCGCCGGGCAGCTCGCCGAGAACGCCCCCGCCCTGCGTCAGGGCGCCACGGACCTCTCCGACGGGCTGGCCCAGCTGCAGACCGGATCGGCCGAGCTCACCGACGGCGCCACGCAGGTGGCCGACGGCACCCAGCAGCTCTACGACACGGTGGTCCCCGGCCTGGACCAGGTGATCGAGCGCCAGGACGCGGTGGCCGCCGACGTCGCCGCGGTGGACGAGGACGTCCAGCGGGTCGCCGAGGTGGCCGGCACGGCCGAGGACGGCGCGGGCGCCCGCATCGCCGATGCGCAGGCCGCCCTGGCCGCGCTCGCCGAAGAGGACCCGACGCTCGCCGAGTCCGAGCAGTACGCCGCGCTCCAGGAGGCGCTCACCGGCGCGGACGAGCGGGTGACCGCCGTCGCCGGCCGCGCCGAGGAGGCCGCCGCGACCTCCGCGGCCGCCAACGAGCGCGTCCAGGGCTTCGTCGAGGACGACGTCGCCGCCTCCGCCAAGGCGGATCTGACGGACCTCAACGACGGCGCCCACGCCGTGGCCGCGGGCGCGGAGAAGCTGCAGGGCGGGATCGGTGCGGCGAAGGACGGGGCCGACTCCCTCGCCGACGGCGCCGGGAGGTTCGCGGACGGCCTCGAGCAGCTGGGCTCCGGCGCGACCGAGCTCGACGGCGGCCTGGCTCAGCTCCAGGACGGCGCCGGGGAGCTGCAGTCCGGCCTCGGCGAGCTGACGGACGGGGCGACCACCCTCGCCGAGGGCAACGCCGCGCTCCACGACGGGGCGCTGACCCTGCAGGACGGTGCGGGCCAGCTGGAGTCCGGCGCCACCGAGCTCGACGACGGCCTGGCCCAGCTCCAGGACGGCGCCGGGGAGCTGCACACCGGCCTCGGCACCCTCGACGACGGCGCCCACGAGCTCGCCTCCGGGCTCTCCGACGGCGTCGACCGCGTCCCCGCCCTGACCGAGGACGAGCGGGACGAGGCCGCCCTGGTGATGTCCCGGCCCGTGGAGGCCGTGATGCAGGTGGACAACTCCGCGGAGGTCTACGGCCGCGGCATGGCGCCGATGTTCTTCTCGATCGCGCTGTGGGTGTTCGGCATCGCCGCGTTCAACATCATGCGGCCCATCAGCGGGCGGCTGCTGGCCGGGCGCCGCAACCCGGTGGCGATCGCGCTGGCCGCGTGGCTGCCCGTGGGCATCGTGGCCGTGGGCGGCGGCCTGCTCATGCTCGCCGCGACGCTGCCGCTGGGCCTGGCCCCCGTGCACCCGGTGCGGGCCGTGGCCCTGACGGTGCTCGTGGCCGTGGTGTTCTCCCTCATCGCGCACCTGGTGCAGACGGCTCTCGGCACCCCCGGTTCGGCGCTGCTGCTGGTCCTGCTGGTCCTGCAGCTGGCCTCCACCGGCGGCACCTACCCGGCCGAGGTGCTGCCCGGCTTCTTCCAGGCGCTGCACCCGTTCATGCCGATGAGCTACTCCATCGAGGCGTTCCGCAACGCGATCTCCGGCGGTCCGGACCAGCGCTTCTGGGTGCCGGTGGTCGTGCTGATGGGCATCGGGGCGGCGGCGCTCGCCCTGGACGTGCTCGTGGTGCGGCGCCGGCGTCGGTTCCGCATGAAGGACCTGCACCCCGCGCTGCAGGCCTGAGCGGGGATGACTTCCGCACCCCGCGCCGCCGTCGTCCGTCCGGCCCGCCCCGAGGACGCGCCCGCGATCGCCGCGATCGCCGCGGCCACCTTCCCGGACGCCTCCCCGGCCTCGCTGCCGCGTGCCGCGGTGGAGGCGCACATCGCGTTGCACCTGAGTGAGGCCGCCGTGGCCGCGTGGATCGCGGACCCGGAGCGGATCGTGCTCGTGGGCGCCGCGGCCGACGCCCCGGAGACCCTGCTCGGCTACGCCATGTACGAGACCGCCGCGGCCCCCGAGGCACCCGTCACGGAGCGGCTCGGCGACGTGCCGGCCGGCCACCTCTCGAAGCTGTACGTGCTCGCCGAGGGGCGCGGCACCGGGCTGGCCGAGGCCCTCGTGCACGACGGCGTCGAGCGGCTGCGGCGGCTGGGGTTCCGGCACGTGTGGCTCGGCACGAACGCGCAGAACGCACGGGCCAACCGGTTCTACGAGCGCCTCGGCTTCGAGACGGTCGGGGCGCGGCAGTTCGTGGTCGGCGGGGAGCGGGTCGAGGACGACTGGGTGCGGCTGCTGACGGTGGCGTGAGCCGGTCGCCGCTCAGCAGGCCTCCGGGCCGTCCGGGTCCTCGTCGGGGTCGAACCACGCGGACGGGTGATAGTGCACCGCGGCGAGCCCCTCGTCGTCGGCCAGGTGGGTCTGGGCCCCGGGCACGGAATCCGTGTTCTGCCCGGCTACCGCCTCCCACGCCCCGGCCTCGGTGCGGCGCACCACGAGCAGCAGGACGCCGGTGCGCTCGCCGGCCTCGTCGCCGTCGGGCGCGGTCTGCCCCGTCATGGTCCACGGCGCGTGCACCACCGCCACGTCCCCGAGCTCGCGCACGCGCACCTGACCGAGCACGAGCCGGGAGGCCGGGAACATCCAGCGGAAGCCGAGCGCGTGGTTCACCCGGATCTGCCGACGCCGCGTCCACCACACGCCCACCACGTTCACGAAGTCCGCGTCCTCGGCGAACAGCTCGGCGAGTGCGTCGGCGTCGGCGGCGTTCCAGGCGGCCGCGAAGGCCTCGGCCACCGCGGCGGGGCCGGCCGGCCGGGTCGCGACGTCGGCGGTGGGGTCCGCGGGGGACATGGCTGCTCCTGGATCGGGGAAGGGCGGGTTCAGCGGGCGGGCCCGTAGGCCAGCATCAGCACGACGGCGGCGAACAGCACCGCCATCACGGCCAGGACCGTGAGCACGGCGCGCAGGGCCGCACGCGTGCGCGGGTCGGCCGGGGACGGTGCATCCGGACGTCGGGTCACGCTCGCCAGTGTGGCATGCGGCACGGCGCGAGGGGCGCATGCGTCGGCGGGCGTCGAAGGTGCCTCCCAGCCAGGGCTCAGTCGACGCTGAAGCTGCGGATGTGGTTGCTGAACACGAAGCGGTCGAACACGGTCCGCGCCGAGCTCGGGTCGTCCGCGTGACCACTCTGGGCCGTCTACGGCGGATCGAGCCCCGCCGCCGGCCGGCCTCCCATGCCCGGCCGGTTCCCACCTCCGCCCGCCCGCCCGGCAGGGGTGGTCTCGGGCCGGGCGGCCTTGGGATGATGGGTGCCCCCGGAGAAAGGTGCCCGATGCCCCCGCCCGTGCCGCAGCCGACCCGCCGACAGTTGCTCCTGGCCGGTTCCGCCCTGCTCGGATCGGGACTGCTGGCCGCCTGCGGGCAGGACGGGGAGGACGCGGCGTCGTCGTCCGTGCCGACCTCGTCCGCGCCCACCTCCGCCGCCCCCGCTGGTCCGCCGCCCGCCGGCGAACCGGTGGCCTGGTCGGACGTGGCCCGGGTTCCGCACCTGTTCTTCCACTCCCTCGTGGTGGACCCGGCCCGCGCCTTCGACGGCGACGACAAGGCCGGCGGCTACCTGGACTTCATGGTCACGGTGGACGAGTTCGACGCCGTCATCCGGCAGGTCTACGAGCGCGGCTACGTGCTGGTCTCCCCGCACGAGCTGTACGAGGTGGGCGAGGACGACGTCGTCCGCCCGAAGACCCTCATGGTCCCCGAGGGCCGGACCCCGCTGATCCTCTCCCTGGACGACTGCTCGTACTACCTCTACATGGACGGCGACGGCTTCGCGGACCGCCTGATCGTGGCCGAGGACGGCCGCGTCCGCAACGAGTACACGGACGCCGAGGGCACCACGCACGTCGGGGCGTTCGACGTCGTCCCGCGCCTGGACGACTTCCTCGCCGAGCACCCGGACTTCAGCCTCAACGGCGCCCGCGGCGTGCTGGCCATGACCGGCTACGACGGCGTGTTCGGCTACCGCACCTCGGCCCGCGAGTTCGGGGACAGCCCCACGTTCGACGCCGACGTCGCGGCCGCCACCGAGGTCGCCGACGCGCTCAAGGACAGCGGCTGGGAGTTCGCCTCCCACACGTGGGGCCACCGGACGGTGCCGAAGCTGACCATGGAGGAGCTCGAGTTCGACATGGGGCACTGGCACGAGGAGGTCGAGCCGATCCTCGGCCCCACGGACATGCTCATCTACCCGTTCGGCGCGGACGTCACCGGCCCCGGCACGTACACGGAGGACAACGAGCGGTACCGCTACTTCCGCGAGCTCGGCTACCGCTCCTTCTTCCTCGTGGACGGCACCTCCAAGGCGTGGGGCCAGCTCGAGCCCGGCTACTACCGCGGCTCGCGCATCAACGTGGACGGCATCAGCCTCGCCGCGGCCGTCTCGGGCGAGCGGCCCGTGCTGGAGGAGTTCTTCGACCCCCGGTCCGTCCTGGACCCGGCCCGCCCCGAGTCCATCCGCGGCCCGAAGAAGCCGAGCCCGGCGCCGTCGTCGCCCGCCGCGGCCCCGAGAACCCCGCGACCCTGAGGAGAGCACCATGTCCATCCCCGCCACCGAAGTCGAGGCCCGCTGGAACGCGGCCGCCGAGCCGTTCACCGCCGTCGTCCGGGAGGTGCGGGACTGGGACGCCGCCACCCCGTGCGAGGGCTGGGACGCGCTGGACCTGCTGGACCACGTGATCGCCGGCCAGCGCGACTTCGCCGCCCGCCAAGGCCGGGAGGTGCCCCTCTTCGACGGCTCCCGCCAGCAGCTGGCCACCCAGTGGGCCAAGCACGCCGCCGCCATGTCCGCCCTCGCCGGTGACGAGGAGTTCATCATGCGGCCCATGAAGACTGCGCTCGGGGAGATAACCGTGGGCGAGGCGCTGATCCGCTTCCACGCGTTCGACCTGATCGTGCACCGTTGGGACCTGGCCCGCTCGCAGGGCGTGGACGCGCGGTTCACGGACGCGGAGATCGACTGCGTGGAGGAGTCGCTGGAGCTGTTCGGCGACGCCGCCTACACGCCCGGCATCCTGGGCGAGCCCGTCCCCGTGGCCGACGACGCCGACCGGCAGGCCCGCCTGCTCGGTCGCCTGGGCCGTCGGGGCTGAGACCCGGGCAGGACCCGTCCCCGCACCCCAGGAGGCACCGTGAGCGAGTCCACCGGTTTCAGCGCCGCGGAGCAGGCCGCGATCGCCGAGCGCGCGCAGGAGCTGCGCGCCCAGCGCGGCGGGAAGAAGAAGGCCGACGCCCTGCAGGACCTGCTGGCGACGATCGAGGAGATGCCCGAGCCGGACCGCGCCCTGGCGGTGGCGGTGCACCGGATCGTCACGGAGGTGGCCCCGGAGCTCGACCCCCGCACCTGGTACGGCATGCCCGCCTACGCGCGCGACACGGACGTGCTCGTGTTCCTGCAGGTCAGCAGCAAGTTCGGCGTGCGATACACGACCCTCGGCTGACGTCCGGCGCAGAGTGGTCACGACACGCCGCGTCGCCTACGGGGAGACGGCGTGTCGTGACCACTCTGCGGGTTCTCCGGCTCCTCCGCGGACCGGGCTGCCCGTCGCCAGTGGCGCACCGCCCACAGGGTCAGACCGCCCACGGTCAGCCAGCCCACCCCGAGCAGCACGCCGTTCACGACGCCCGGGCGCACCGCGAACGCCCCCATCGCCACGAGGGAGAGCTGTCCGGGGATCACGCCGACCGCGGTGGAGCCGGCGAAGATCCCCAGCGGCACGGCGAGCGCGCCCGCCCCGTAGTTCACGGGCCAGTACGGCAGCCCCGGGGCGACGCGCAGGGTCAGCAGGGCGAGGAACCCGGTGTCCTCGAGCCGCCGCTCCACGGTCTCGGCGTGGCGGCCGAGCCAGCGCAGGACCACCTCGCGCCCGACCGCGCGCGCGATGCCGTACGCCCCGAGCGAACCCAGCAGGGCTCCGACCACGGACAGCACCGTCCCCTCGATCGCGCCGAAGAGCACACCGGCGGTGACCGCCATGATCGTCACGGGGATGGGGGTGAGCGCCACGGCCGCGTACAGCACGGTGAACGCCAGCCAGCTCCACCAGCCGAAGCCGTCCAGCTGGGCGCGCAGCTCGTCCACGCCGGGCAGGCGCACGGTGAGCGCGAGCCACACGAACGCCGCCACCACGAGGACGAGGGCGGCGGTGCGCAGGATCGACACCCCGCGGTGCCCGGTGCGGGCGGGCAGGGTGGAGGCGGCGCCGGAGTCGCGCGGCGGCACGGCGGTGGAGGGCATCGGCTCAGGCTACCGGCAGCCGCTCCCTCCGCATGTACTCCCTGGTCTGCGGCCACGCCCTGCCCTGCTTCGCAGGATCACACGCGTGTGACTCATCCACACCTGTGGACAACTCTGTGGAGAACCCTGTGCACGCGGCCCGCCGGGTGTGGACGGAGGGGCTCAGGCGGTGGACGCGCCGGGCGCGTCGCCCGGCCGCGCCTCGCCCGGCTCCACCGTCGGCTCGTCCTCGAAGGCGGGACCGCCGTCGTCCTCCCAGGCCGCGGCGGCGTCGTCGTCCCTGTCGGTCTCCTGCACCTGGTCGTGCAGGCGCTCCATGCGGGTGTCCAGGTCCGCGGCCACGCGGGCGGCGGCCACGAGCTCGGTCGCGATGTCCGGGGGCACGCCGCCGTCGAACTTGTAGTTGATCTTGTGCTCGAGCGTGGCCCAGAAGTCCATGGCGCTCGTGCGGAACTGCATCTCCACGGTCACCGGGATCGTGCCGGTGGACAGGTGGATCGGTACCTGCACGAGGCAGTGCAGACTGCGGTAGCCCGAGGGCTTGGGCCGGGAGATGTAGTCCTCCACCTCGAGCACCCGGATGTCCGGCTGCTGCGTGAATTGGCGGAACACGCGGTACACGTCCCGGGCGAAGCTGACGATCACGCGCGCCCCGGCGATGTCCGTGACGTTGGTGCGCAGCGCGTCCAGGTCCAGGGACAGCCCGCGGGCGGAGGCCTTGCGCAGGATCGACTCCGGCGACTTCACCCGCGTGACGATGTGCTCGATGGGGTTGTAGTCGTGCAGGTGTGTGAACTCGTCCCGCAGCACCTCGAGCCGCGCCTCCACCTGGAGCAGGGCCGAGCGGTACTCGAGGTCGAAGCGCTCGACGTCTCGGCGCAGCCGCTCCAGCGCCCCTGACGCCGCGGGGGTGAGCTGCGTCAACTCGGACACGGGGGTGCCGCGCAGCGCCTCGACGTCCGCCGAGGGCGCGGGCGCGTCCGGGGAAGGGTCCTGCTCCATGGCCTCAGAGCCTACGGCGGGATCCTGCGAGACGGCTGGCCGTCCACAGGCCCGACGGCGGCCCGTCAGTCCTCGGCGGGGATCAGCACGCGCTCGAAGGCGGCGCGCTCCTCGTCGGAGACGGCCACGGGCCGCCCGGCCGCCGGGTCCACCTGCACGAACACGGCGTCGCACAGCACGCAGCGCCGCCCGTCCTGCCACAGCTCGTGGCGCAGCGTGAAGGACGTCCGGCCGATCCGCAGGATCCACACCCGCGCCGTCACCTCGGGCCCGGCGTAGACCACGGGCGCCTCGTACTGGACCTCCATGGACCGCACGACGCGCTGGACGTCCGGGGACGCCGTCGTCGTGGCCCACGCGCCCAGGGCGCGCACGCGCGCCTCCTCGGTGAGGGTGAGCAGTCGGGCGTTGTTGACGTGGCCGTAGCGGTCCTCGTCGGACCAGCGCAGCTGCAGCCCGACCTCGAACGGGGTCGGCGTGCCGGCGTCGGCGGGGGTCTCGGGGGTGGTCGGCTGAGTCACGGGGTGAACACCTTTCCTGGGTTGAGGATGCCGTGCGGGTCGAACACGGCCTTGATGCGCTGCTGGAGGTCGTGCTGGGCGTCGCCGAGCTCGTCCCGCAGGAACGCGCGCTTGAGCAGGCCCACGCCGTGTTCGCCGGTGAGCGTGCCGCCGAGTTCCAGGCCCGCGCGGAACAGCTCGCCGGCGGCCTCCCAGACGTCCGCCGGGATCGACGCGGCGTCCTCGGCCGCGCCGCCCACCTGCGCCGCGGCGCCGAACAGCAGGATCGGGTGCAGGTTGCCGTCCCCGGCGTGGGCCGTGGTGGGGATGGCGACGCCGGTGCGTGCCTCGATCTCACGGATCCGCGCGAACATCTCGGCCATGCGGCTGCGCGGGACGGCCACGTCCTCCACGAGCGGGGTGCCGAGGCGCTCGAGCGCGGGGAACGCGGTGCGGCGCAGGGCCATGAGGGCCTCCCCCTCGGCGGGGTCCACGGTCACGGTGACGTCCCCACCGTGGGCGCGCATGAGGGCGGCCATGGCCTCCCCGTCCGCCTCGGCGCCGGCGCCGTCGGCCTGCACCAGCAGGAACGCGCCGGACTCGGGCAGGGCGGCCCCGCGTTCGGGCCCCGCGTGCGCGCGCACCGCGGCGAGCGTCGCCTCGTCCATCAGCTCCATCAGGGCGGGCACGTGACCGGCCCCGGTGATCGCCTCGGCCGCGGCGGCGCCCGCGACGACGTCCGGGAAGAACCCGCCGAGCGTCACCGGCGTGCCGCGCACGGCCGGCCGCAGCGCCAGCGTCGCGCCCACGATCACGCCGAGCGTGCCCTCCGAGCCGATCATCAGCGCGACCAGGTCATAGCCGGTCACCCCCTTGACGGTGCGGTGGCCCAGCCGCAGCAGGGTGCCGTCCGCGAGCACCACGTCCAGGCCCAGCACCGCCTCGCGCGTGACGCCGTACTTGGCGCACAGCAGCCCGCCGGCGTTCATCGCGATGTTGCCGCCCACCGTGGAGATGTCCTTCGACGCGGGATCCGGGGCCCACCACAGCCCGTGCTCGGCGAGCGCGGCGTTCAGCGCCCCGTTGAGGATCCCCGGCTCGACGACGGCCACGCGGTCCGCGGGGGAGACCTCCAGGATCCGGTCCATCGCGGTCATGTCCAGGACGATCTCGCCCGCCCCCGCGACGGCGCCGCCGGCCAACCCCGTGCCCGCTCCGCGGGTGACCAGCGGGGTGCGGGTCCCGTGCGCGATCCGGCACGCGGCCTGCACGTCCTCCACCGTCCGCGCGCGGACCACGGCCAGCGGCGCGGCGGGGGAGCGATGCCCCGAGCGGTCCGCCCGGGCGGCCTCGAGTGCGGCGGCGGAGACGTCCACGCGGCCGGGCAGCTCCGCCTGCAGGCGGGCGACGACGTCGGCGGGCGGGGCGTCCGCGGCAGGCGGGGCGGCGGGGGTCGGGTCGAGGGGTGCGGAGGAGTCCATGTCCACCAGTGTCGCCGATCACACGGGGTGGGGCGTGCGTCGGCCGGTCCGATGACGCGCCCGGCCCCGTCCCTAGACTGGCGGCCATGACCTCCCCGGACCCCGCGCCCCCGCGCCCCCGCGTCCACGTGCTCACCCTGCGCCCGGATGGAGCCCGTGAGGACACCGCCCGCCGCGTGGGCGCCGTCCTCGCCGAGGCCTTCGCCACGGACCCGTACACGCTCGGGCTCGTGCCCGAGGACCGGCGCGGGCCCCGCCTCGAGCGCAAGTTCACCGCCGCCGTGCGCCAGGGGCTGCGCGCGGGGGCCGACGGCGCCCCGCTGGGCGCCGTGGACGTCGCCGTGGACGCGGCCGACGGCACGCTGCTCGGCGCCGCCGTGTGGACCTCCCCCGCCGCCCCCCGCGGGGTCGACGTGCCGGGCCTGCTGGCGGGGCTGCCCACCGCCGTCGCCGTCCACGGCCGCCACACCCTCGCCCTGAAGCGGATCCAGGCCGCCTGCGAGCGGGCCCGCCCGGCAGGCCGGCACTGGTACCTTGAGGAGGTCGGCACCGTCCCGTCCGCCCGCGGGCGCGGGGCGGCGAGTGCGCTGGTGCGCCACGGCCAGCGCCGCGCGTCGGGTCTGCCCGTGCACCTCGAGGCGTCCGTGCCCGCCACCGTCCCGTTCTATGAGCGGCTCGGCTTCCGTGCGACCGGCCACGTGCCCGTGCCCGGGGGCGAGCCCCTGACCTGCCTGCGCTGGGAGGCCTGAGATGAGACACCCGATCCCCGACTACCTGGCGAGCCTGGTCACCGAGCTCGGCGCCGTGAACCCGGGCGAGACGGCCCAGTACATCCCCGTGCTCGCGGAGGCGGACCCGGACCGCTTCGGCATCGCGCTGGCCACCCCCACCGGGCGGCTGCACTGCGCGGGCGACGCGGACGTGGAGTTCACCATCCAGTCCGCGTCCAAGCCGTTCACGTACGCGGCCGCGCTCGTGGACCGGGGCTTCGCCGCCGTGGACCGGCAGGTGGGGTTGAACCCCTCGGGCGAGGCCTTCAACGAGCTCTCCCTCGAGGCGGAGTCGCACCGCCCGGACAACGCCATGATCAACGCCGGCGCGCTCGCGGTGCACCAGCTGCTCGTGGGACCGGAGGCGAGCCGGAAGGAGCGGCTGGACCGGGCCGTGGAGATCATGTCCCTGCTCGCCGGGCGTCGGCTCGCGGTGGACTGGGAGACGTACGAGTCCGAGATGGCGGTCTCGGACCGCAACCTCTCCCTGGCGCACATGCTCCGCAGCTACGGGGTGCTGCAGGACTCCGCCGAGGAGATCGTGGCCGGGTATGTGGCGCAGTGCGCCGTGCTCGTCACCGCCAAGGACCTCGCTGTGATGGGCGCGTGTCTGGCGACCGGCGGCATCCACCCGATGACGGGAGAGCGGATGCTGCCGTACATCGTGGCGCGGCGCGTGGTGTCCGTGATGACCTCCTCCGGCATGTACGACGCCGCCGGGCAGTGGCTCGCCGACGTCGGGATCCCGGCCAAGTCCGGGGTGGCCGGCGGTGTGCTCGGCGCGCTGCCGGGCCGCGTGGGGATCGGCGTGTTCTCGCCGCGCCTGGACGAGGTGGGCAACTCGGCGCGCGGCGTGCTGGCGTGCCGCCGCCTCTCCGAGGACTTCCGGCTGCATCTCATGGACGGGGACAGCCTGGGCGGCACCGCCGTGCGCTTCGTGGAACGCGAGGGTGACCGCGTGTTCCTGCACCTGCAGGGCGTGATCCGGTTCGGCGGCGCCGAGGCGGTGCTGGACGCGCTCACGGACCTGCGCACCGGTGCGGAGAAGCCCGGCACCGGGTGGGACGCCGCCGTCTACCCGCGGTGGCAGGAGGCCGCGGCGGACAGCGCGGCGCTCTCGGCCGCGACCGGCGGCGGGGCGGTGCACGAGGCCGCCGCCGTGGCCGCCCGAGACGAGAACGACGGGCCCATCCGCACCGTGGTGCTCAACCTCGCGCGGGTGGACCGGATCGAGGATGTCGGCCGGCGGCTGATCGCCGAGGGCGTGCGCCGACTGGAGGCCGACGGCGTGCGGGTGGAGGTCGAGGATCCGGAGCGCATCCTGCCGCTGGAGGAGGCCGCCGCCCACTGAGGCGGCGGGGCGGCAGGAGGGGACGCGGCGGTGTTCTCCGTCTCGCTCCCTTTCGTTCATCTGCTGTTCATGTGAGAATGGGCGGTCTGATCCCTTGATCCCCGTTCGAGGACGACCCCATGCCCCTTTCCACCCTCCGCGTCAGCCTGCCCTCCGTCCGCCGCACCCGCCCCGCCCCGCAGGGGGCCCGAGGGCGGATCGCGCACGCCGTCGTGTCCCGGCTGCGCCCGCGTCCAGTGCCGCCGGTGGACCGTCGGACCCGCCTGGCGTGGCAGGTCTCGGGGGCTCTGCCGCTGATCGGGTGCCTGACCTCGTTCCCCATCGGGATGTCCAAGGACTCCATGGTGATCCCGGGCGTCGGCTATCATGGCGGTTTCCCCGCGGGCTGGTCGCACGCCCTCAACCAGCCGGCGTACTTCACGTGGCTGTCCAACGCGCTGGTCGCGGGCACGTCGCTCACGCTGGCCGCGCGTCGTGAGGCGCCCACGTCGGACGCGTTCTGGGCCGTGCGCACCGCCGGCCTCGGCTCGGTGATGGTCACGGGGATCGTCTACAACGCGGTGCTGCGCGGCCGCGAACAGGACACCTTCCTCTACCGGTTCAACGACACGCTGCAGCACATCGTCAACCCCGTGCTCGCCCCGGCGGTGTGGGCGCTGTTCGACCCGCGCGGGCAGATCACGCCGCGGCGCGCCGGCCTGGCCTCGGTCATCCCGCTGATGTGGGCCGCGGTGACCATGGCGCGCGGGCCCCGCATCGACTGGTACCCGTACCCGTTCCTCGACGTGCCGCGGCTCGGCCGCCGCAGCGTGGGCGTCGTGCTCGCCGGGATCCTGGCCGGCTTCACCGGGCTCATGGGCGTGCTCGGCACCGTGGACCGCCGCCTCGGCCTGGCCTGAGGGGCCGTCCCCGGCGCTGGCGGCGCGTCAGTCGCCGCGGACGGCCTCGGCCACGGGCACGTCGCCGTCCACGAAGTCGATCTTCCGACCCACCGTGCCCGGCTCGCTGAGCACGGCCACGATCGCCCGGGCGACGTTGCCGCGGCTGGCCTCACGCTGCGAGGCGTCGGAGCCGGAGAGGTCCGGGTCCACGGTGATGCGGCCGGACGCCTCCTCCTCGGTCAGGGCGCCGGGGCCGAGGATGGTCCAGGCCAGCCCGGAGTCCCGCAGTGCCTCGTCCGCCTCGGCCTTGGCCTGCGCGTACGTGTAGAAGGGGTCGTCCTCGGGCACGTCGTGGTGCAGGGACGCGCCGAGGTAGGACACCATCACGTAGCGCCGCACACCCGCGGCCTCGGCGGCGCGCATGCTGGCGACGGCGGCGTCGTGGTCCACGGCCCGGGTGCGCTGGGCGTCCCCGCCGCCGGCGCCCGCGGAGAACACGACGTTGTCCGCGTCGCGCAGCGCGTGGAGCAGCTCCTCCTGATCCGCCTTCTCGATGTCCAGGACGAGCGGCTCGGCGCCGGCGGCGCGGACGTCCTCGGCGTGGTCGGGGTTGCGGATGAGGGAGACGACGTCGTGGCCGGCCTCCGCCAGCAGGGGTGCGGCGAGCAGGGCCACCTTGCCGTGGCCGCCGATGATCACGGTGCGGGTCATGGGGATCTCTCCTTCGGTTCGATCGGGTGCTGGACTTCCACAGTAGGGAGAGCCCGCCGCCGGTGCGAGGGTGGAGCGGCGCGCGACCGCCACCCCACTCCTCAGCTCTCCGCCTGACCCTCCCGCCAGTAGCCCATGAAGGAGACGTGCTTCTTCGGCACGCCGCCGGGGCCCACGCTGAGCCGGCGCAGGGCGCGCACCATCGCGGACTCCCCGGCGAGGAACACGTAGGCCTCGGGCCGTTCGTCGGCCTCGAGGGCGGCGACGGTCCACTCGCGCTCGACGGAGGCCGCGGGCGGCGCGACCGGCCCGCCGGCGTCGTCGGGGTCCACGCCCAGCAGGGCGGCGAGGCGGGCGTGCGCCCAGGACCCCGACGGCGCCCCCGGCGCCCGGCGGCCCACGTGCAGGCGCACGCGGCCCCGGTCCGCCAGCTCCGTCACGGCCCGCCAGTCCCACGGCTCGGGGACGGCTAGGCGCTCGGCGATGAGGTCGGCGGCCTGACCGTCGTGGGGCAGCTCGAGCACGAGGTCCGCCTCGCCGTCGAACCCGCCGAACGGGTCCGCGAGCTCCTCCGCCACGGACACCAGGGCGGGGACGGCGGTCTCGTCGCCCACGGCCAGCACACGGCGCGCCCTCGTCTGCCGCCACCCGGACCACGCCGGCGCCTCCGCCGAGGGCACCAGCACGTTCACCGCGTCCCCCGCCTGGACGGCGCGCGCCCAGCGCAGGCCCGGCCCCTGATGCGGGTCGGCGGGGTCGTCCGGGTCGCCGTGCAGCACCACGTCCACGGTCAGCGAGGGCACCTGCCGCCCGTCGAGCCGCACGAGCCCGGCCGAGCGCACCGTGTACGTGCGCATCCAACCGCGCTCCTCCTCGGGGATGGCCAGGAACCCGGCGCGGAACCCGGCGGACAGGTCCGGGTCCGCCGACGTCCCGCCCGGCGGGGGGATCAGCAGCTTCACATAGGAGTCCCGGCGCGGCCGCGCGCCCCGGTACAGGGCGTGCAGGTCGGCGACGCCGGGCGGCAGCAGTCCCAGCAGGTCCCCGCTGGCGGCCTCCAGGTCCGGGCCCGCCAGCACGATCCGCCGGAACCCGCGGCACGGCTGCTCCACGGACACCACGCGCGTGTGCGCCACGATCATGCCGTCGGCGCTCATCGGCGGTCCCCGGCCCCGCGCGGCAGCACCACGGGGTGGCCCAGCAGCGGGTCGGCCACCACGTCCGCGTCCAGGCCGAACACCTCGGCCAGCACCTCCGGCACGATCACCTCGCCCGGCGTGCCCTGCGCCACGACCCGGCCCGCGGCCATCGCCACGATGTGGTCCGCGCTGCGCGCCGCCAGGTTCAGCTCGTGCAGCACCGCGACGACGGTCGCCCGGCCCCCGCCGCGCGGGTCCGGGAGGGCGCGCACCAGGTCGAGCACCTCCACCTGATGGCTGAGGTCGAGGTAGCTCGTGGGCTCGTCGAGGAGCACCACCGGGGTCTGCTGGGCGAGCACGAGGGCGAGCCACGCCCGCTGCCGCTGCCCGCCGGAGAGCGTGCCGGCCTCGCGCTCGGCGAGCTCCACGAGGTCGGTGCGCTCGAGCGCCGAGGCGATCGCGGCGTCGTCGCCGGCGGCCCGGCCGCCCAGGAGCCCGCGGTGCGGGTGACGGCCGCGCGCCACGAGCTGCGCCACCGTCATGCCCTCGGGCGCCACGGGATGCTGGGGCAGCAGCGCCACGGTGCGGGCGTAGTCGCGCGCGGACACGCGGGCGGCGTCCCGGCCGAGCACCTCCATGCTCCCGGCGCGCGGGGCGAGCTGGCGGGTCAGGCCGCGCAGCAGCGTGGACTTGCCGCAGCCGTTGGCGCCGATGATCGCGGTGACGCGCCCGGCGGGCACGTCCAGGTCGAGGTCCTCGACGATCGGCGGTGCCGAGACCGGGCCGTAGCCGAGCGTCAGGCCGCGCAGGCGGATCGCGACGTCGTCGGCGGCCCCGGCACGCGGTGCGGCGGGGGACGGGACGGTGAGCGGGGGAGCGGTCATGCGGAGCGCACGCCTCCTGGGGTCCGGCCCTGGCGCAGCAGCAGCCAGAGCATGAGCGGGGCGCCGGCGGCGCCGGTGAGCACACCGGTGGGCAGGGCGGCGCCGGTGAGCAGGGGGACGGCCTCGCCGGCCACGAGGTCCGCGAGCAGCACGAGCGCGGCGCCCGTGAGCGCCGCCGCCGGCAGGGAGGGCAGGCCACGGGTGAGCCCGCGCGCCACCGGGGTGGCCAGCAGCGCCACGAACGCCAGCGGTCCCACGACGGCGGTCGCCACGGCGGCCAGCACCGCGCCGAGCCCCAGCGCCGCGGCCGAGGTGGGGCGCGGTCGGGCGCCGAGGGCGTGCGCGAGGTCCGGGCCGACGTCGGCGGGGGCCAGCCGCGCGTGCAGCACCCCCGCCAGCGGCAGGGCGGCCACGAGCACGCCCGCGAGCAGCGCGATGCGCCCCCACGTGACGCCGTTGAGCGAGCCGGCGATCCAGACGGTGGCCGACTGCAGGTCGTGCTGGGCCAGCGAGAGCATGGCCCCGGCCACCACGGCATGGCCCGCCGCCGCCACCGCGATGCCGGCCACCACGAACCGTTCGCCGCCCACCGAGCGGGCCGTGGCGAACACGGCGACCACCGCCGCGAGGCCGCCGATCAGTGCCGTGGCGGCGCGCATCAGGTCCGATCCGCCGCCGGTCTGCCCGGCGGTCGCCAGCATCCCCAGCACGACCGTCGCCGCGGCGCCCTGGGTGACGCCCAGGATGTCCGGAGAGGCCAGGGGGTTGCGCAGGGTGCGCCGGTAGAGCGCGCCGGCCGCGCCCAGGGCGGCGCCGGTGAGCACCGCGGCCACGGCGCGGGGCAGCTTCTCCTCCAGCACGATGAAGCTCGCTCCCGGGATCGTCTCCCCGGCCAGGATCCGCACGAGGTCCGGGACGGTCACCTGGTACGTGCCCCACACCACGCGCAGCAGGGCGAGGACCAGCACGGCCACGGCGAGGCCCGTGCAGGCCCCTCCGAGGCGGCGCCGGTCGGAGCGGCGCAGGCGGGCGACGACGTCGTCCGAGGCGGTGCGCTGGACGCTCATGCGGCCACCCCCGGGCGGCGCAGCAGCGCCAGCAGCACGGGCACGCCGAGCAGGACGGTGGTCACCCCGAGGTGGATCTCCCCGGGCGCCACGACGAGCCGCCCGGCGAGGTCCGCGAGGATCACGAGGACGGCGCCCCACAGGGCGCAGCCGACCATCAGGGCCCGCGTGCTCGGCGGCCGCAGACGGCGCAGCGCGTGGGGCACGAGCAGCCCCACGAACCCGACCGGCCCGGCCAGCGCCACCGCCGCGGCCGTGAGCAGCACGACCGCGCCCAGCAGCACCGCGCGCACCCGCTCCGGGCGCCCGCCCAGGCCGTGCGCGAGGTCGTCGCCGAGGGCGAGGGCGTCGAGCCCGGGGGCCACGGCGACGGCGGCGAGCAGCCCGACGGCGATCACGGGCGCCAGGGCGAGCGCCTCGCCGAGGTCGGCGCGGGCCACCGTGCCCACGGCCCAGAACCGCAGTCGGTCCTGGACCGTGGGGGAGAGCACGAGCAGCGCCGTGGTGCCGGCGGTGGCGCCGGCGGTGATCGCGGCGCCGGCCAGCACGAGCGCCATGGGGGAGGGGGCGCCGGGCGTCCGGCCCCTCCGCGTGGCGGCCGCCGCCACCGCGTAGCCGAGCGCCGCCGCGACCAGCGTCCCGACGGCGGCCAGCGCCAGCACCCCGAACGTGGAGCCGGCGACGCCGAGCGCCATGCCCGCCGCCACGGCCAGCCCCGCGCCGGCGGAGAGCCCGAGCAGCCCCGGGTCGCCGAGCGGGTTGCGGGTGGCCCCCTGCAGGGCGGCGCCGGCCACGGCCAGCGCCGCCCCCACGAGCGCCCCCGTCACCACGCGGGGCACGCGGGAGGCCACGGCCGCCGCCTCGATGCCCTCCGGCACGGGGTGCCCGGTGAGGATCGCGCCCAGGGTGTCGAGCGCCGTCGTCGCCGGCACGGTGCGCGCGCCGAGGGCGACGCCGGCCACGAGCGCCGCCAGCAGCAGCACCGCGGGCAGGGCGCCCATCAGCACACCCGCGCGGGTGCGGGCCGGGGAGGACAGGGCCGTGGACGGCATGGGGAGGGATCAGCCCTGCGCGGTCTTCGCGGCCTCGGCGATCGGCGGGACGACCTTCTCGAGCGCGAACGGGATGGACAGCGGAGAGATCGCGGAGACGGAGAGGACCTCCTGCTCGTCCGTCTGCAGGACGAGGGCGCCGGCCTTCACCGCGGGGATCGAGCCCAGCAGCGGGTCGGACTCGATGGCCTCGCGGACCGAGTCCTCGGCGGCCCAGGAGACGAACACGTCCGACTCCAGCTCGTCCGCGCGCTCGGGCGACCACGTGAAGAAGAACGCCTGGTCCTCCGGGGAGTTCTCCGTCACCACCGGCGCCTGCTCCATGCCGAGCAGCTCGAGGAACTTCGGGCGGTTGTCCACGTCCGTGTAGATGCTGATCTGGTCCGCGGCGGCGGGGTCGATGGTGCCGTAGACGAAGGACGCGCCCTGGAGGTCCGCGTGCTTCTCGCCCGCGTCCTTGATCTGCTGCTCGAGGTCCGCGATGAGCTCCTCCGCCTCCTGCTCCTTGCCGAGCACGCGGCCGATGACCTCCGTGGACTGCTGCCACGAGGTGCCGTAGGCGGGGACGTCCTTCGGGTAGGCCACGGTGGGGGCGATCTTCGAGAGGCGGTCGTAGTCCTCCTGCGTGATGCCGGAGTAGACGGCGAGGATGACGTCCGGCTTCACGGCGGCGATCGCCTCGGCGTCGATGCCGGAGGCCTCGGACCACTGCACGGGCTTCTGGGCGCCCTCGGTCTCGGCGAGCTTCGCGTCGAACCAGTCGGTGGACTTCTCCGCGTTCCCCCCGAACTCCACGGCGGCCATGCCCACCGGCACCACCCCGAGGGCGAGGGTCACGTCCTGGTTCACCCAGGACACGGTGGCCACGCGGGTCGGGCGCTGCGGGATCTCGGTGGTGCCGTAGACGTGCTCGATGCTGCGGGGGAACGCGGCGTCCCCGCCCGCGGCGTCCGACGACGACGCACCGGCCGACGAGGACGAGGCCGAGCCTCCGGCCGGGCCGGTGGAGCACGCGGCGAGCAGGAGGGTGAGGCCGACTCCCCCGCCGGCGAGGAGGGAGCGGCGGGACAGGGGGGACGGTGCCATGATGGTGGCCTTTCACGGTCGCGACGCGCGGGCGCCGGGCGGAGGGGGTCGGGTCTGCGGTCGGAGGATGCGTCGGCCCTGCCGGGCCGGCATTAGCAAACACTGACGTGAGGTAACTCCGGAAGGTTAGGGCAACCTAACGCCTCTGTGCAATCCCGGTGAGGGGCGTCGTCGGGGGAGGTCGGCGGGATACGGTGGCCTGGTGAGCCAGAACCCCCTCCCCGCCCCGCGCGGCGACGCGCAGCGCGGCGCCGCCGACCACCACGACCGGGTCTCCGCGATGTTCGACGCCATCGCCGGCCGCTACGACCTGATGAACGCCGTCATGACATGGGGTCAGGAGCCGCGCCTGGTGCGCCGCACGGTGGCGCGGGCCAACATCCCCGCGCAGGCCCGCGTGCTCGACCTGGCCACCGGCACCGGGGACCTCGCGTTCGAGGTGCTCAAGCAGCACCCCGACGCGCAGGTGGTGGGCGCCGACATCGCCGCCGAGATGATGGAGGTCGGCCGTGCCCGCGCGGGCGGGGACCGCATCGAGTGGGTCGTCGCGGACGCCACGGACCTGCCGTTCGAGGCCGGCTCGTTCGACGCCGTGACCCACGGCTACCTGCTGCGCAACGTCGCGGACATCCCGGCGACCCTCGCCGAGCAGTTCCGTGTGCTGCGCCCGGGCGGCTGGGTCGCGGCCCTCGAGACGTCGCCGGCGCCGGACAACGTGCTCAAGCCCTTCTCCTCCTTCTACATCCACCGGGTGATGCCACAGCTGGCGAAGCTGATCGCCGACCGGCCGGAGGCCTACGCGTACCTGTCCTCCTCGACGAAGGCGTTCCACACGCCGGACGAGGTCGCGGACCTCTTCGCCGAGGCCGGCTTCGTGAACATCGGGCACGAGACCCACATGTTCGGCACCCTGGCCACGCACTGGGCCATGAAGCCGGTCGACTGACGCGGGCCACGCGGCGCGGCGTCAGCACAGGGCGGCCCCGGTGGCGCCGCCGGATGCGTCAGGGCTGTGACGAGTCACGCTGATGTCCGCAATCCGAGAAGACTCTGGGCCGACCCGGCTGATCCGCGTAGCATGGGGCTCCGTCGAGGGGGGATCCGCGCACCCCCCGGCCTCCGGTCGCCGCCCGTCCGCCATCCCCCGGAACGGCGTCGCCCCTCCGTCGCGAGGCGCTCGTCCCCCGCAGCCCGCGACGTCCGCGTGGGCACCGTGAACCGTCTCTTGAACGTAGAGGAACCTTGTGAGCCCCATCCAGAGCACCACCGGCCCGTCATCCATGGCGGAGCTGAAGAAGGTCCTGCCCGAGCTCTCGCACCCGGACGGCGCGCCGGTGCGGGTGCTCGTCGTGGACGACGAGCCGATGATCGCCGACCTGCTCTCCATGGGCTTCACCCTCTGCGGCTGGGAGGTGATCGTGGCCCACGACGGCGCGACCGCCGCCGAGCTGGGCACCGCCGGCCGTCCGGACCTGGCGATCCTGGACGTCATGCTGCCGGACATGGACGGCCTGGACGTCCTGGATCGCCTGCGCGCCCACTGGTCGGAGATGCCCGCCATGTTCCTCACCGCCAAGGACGCGACCGAGGACCGCGTGGCGGGCCTGGCCGCCGGCAGCGACGACTACGTGACCAAGCCCTTCTCCATGGAGGAGGTGCTCATCCGCGCGCACCGGCTCGTGCAGCGCTCCGGCGTGGTCTCGGGCGGCTCCGAGGTGCTCGTGGTCGGCGACCTGGTGATGAACACCCGCACCCACGAGGTGACCCGCGGCGGCGACGAGATCGAGCTGACGGCCACGCAGTACAACCTGCTGAAGTTCCTCATGGCCAACGTCCGCACGGTGCTCTCCAAGGAGCGCATCCTGCAGGACGTCTGGGGCTACGACTTCGGCGGCCGCGCGAACATCGTCGAGCTGTACATCTCCTACCTGCGGAAGAAGATCGACGCGGACCGGGATCCCATGATCCACACCATCCGCGGCGCCGGGTATGTCATCCGGCCTGCCTGAGACCGCCGCGGTCCCGTCGGGGCACGGCAGCACCCGCCGCAGGCGGCCCACGTCGCTGGCCCGACGCATCGGCGCCGGCGTCCTTCTGATCCTGATGGCCACCATCCTGGCCTACTCGTTCTACGCGGCCGGCATCACGAAGGCCCTGCTGACCGAATCCGCCTCCCGGGACGCCTCCGAAGCATGGATCCGCGCCTCGGAGCAGCTGACGGCCCCCTCGCCGGGCGGAGGGGGCGACGGCGGCCCGGGGCAGGGGGACCTCCGCGTGCCGGGCACCCTCGGCCAGCCCGAGGGCACGGTGGTCGCGCTCGTCCCGCTCTCCGGTCTGGAGGAGCATCAGCAGGACGCCCTCATCGGGCACCGGGTCGGTGACGCCGGGGAGTCCGTGCCGCTCACGGCGCGGGAGGCCCACGACCTTCTGCACGCCCTCCGGGACCGGCCGGGCGGGCCGATGCTGGACGCCGTCGTCGGCGACGTCTCCTATCGCGTCCAGGCCCAGACCCTGACCGCGCCGGGCCCCTGGGTGGCCGCGGACCAGGTGCTCGTGGTGGGGGCGCCGACGGGCGCCATGTCCGACGTCACACGGCAGGCGCTGCTCGCGGTCGCCGTCGGACTGTCCGTCACCGTCCTCACCACCGCGATCCTGGTGACCCTGTGGCTGCGTCGGGGCCTGGCCCCGCTGCGCGAGGTCGCCGCCGTCGCCGAGCGGGTCGCCCAGGTGGACATGGCCCGCGCCGGGCTCGATCCGGAGGACTCACGCATGCCGCCTCGGCTCCTGCAGGGGCCGGACGAGGTGGCCGTCGTCGCCCAGGCGCTCGACCGGTTCACCGGCTCGGTCGAGGCGGCCCTGGAGCAGCGCCGCGTGCAGGAGCAGCAGATGCGCCGGTTCATGGCGGACGCCTCCCACGAGCTGCGCACGCCGCTCGCCTCGGTGCGCGGCTACGCCGAGATGATCGCGATGAC
Organism: Micrococcus sp. Mcc89; assembly: GCF_024519795.1. Classification (NCBI taxonomy): domain Bacteria; kingdom Bacillati; phylum Actinomycetota; class Actinomycetes; order Micrococcales; family Micrococcaceae; genus Micrococcus; species Micrococcus sp. Mcc89. The sequence continues at coordinate 139,466 of NZ_JALJRI010000117.1, forward strand.
GGAGGAGCTCTCCGCGACTGGCCGGCGGTCGCTCGACCGGGTGCTGTTCCAGGCCGACCGCATGGCCGCCCTCGTGGACGACATGCTCCTGCTCGAACGGCTCGAGTCCGTCTCCCGCGGCCGGGCCATGGGCCTGGCGCCCTCCGGGGAGGTGGCGCTGGCCGAACAGGTGGACCTGTCCGAGGTGGTCCTCGAGGGCGTGATGGACGCCCGCGCCGCGTGGCCGGACCACACGTGGGTGGTGGACCTGCCCGCAGGGGTGGAGCCGGGCACCCAGCGGTGCGTCACCGGCGACCGGTCGCAGCTGGCCCGCGTGGTCGGCAACCTGCTCTCCAACGCGGCCAAGCACACCCCCGTCGGGACCACCGTCACGGCCTCCGTGCGGCAGGACCAGCCCCGGCCCGGCTTCATGCTCGTCAGCGTCCACGACGACGGCGGCGGCATCCCGGCCGACCGACACGCCACCCTCTTCCACCGCTTCGTCCGGGGCCCCGGGAAGGGCCGGACGAGCGCCCCGGGCACGGAGCCGTCCACGGGTCTGGGTCTGGCCATCGTGCGCTCGATCGCGCGCAGCCATGGCGGGGACGTGACCGTGGCGTCCGAGGGCGGGTGGACGCGTTTCGACGTCGTCGTGCCCTGCACCCCGGGGCGCGCCGGGCCGGGGGCTGCGGGCTCCTGCTGCGGCTCCGCCCGGGCCGGCCGGCCCTGACCCCGGGACGGCAACCGTTGACGTACCCCCACCCCCCTGTACGTACGGTGCCTGTGTATGACCGAAAGGGTCGTCCGGGACTTCCGGCCGATCCACCCCGACGCCGGTCGGCGAAGGCCGCCGGTGAGAGGAGCACGAACATGACTGACATCCGCCGAACCGCCACTGCCCTGACCCTCGCCGCCGCCGTCGTCACCGGCCTCGGTGCCCCCGCCGCCGTCGCGCAGACCACGGCCCCGGCCACCGAGGCCGCCACGACGGCACCGGCCTCCGAGTCGCCCGCCCCCCAGGAGGAGGAGAAGGACGACAACGGCAACTGGGGCCTGTGGGGCCTGGCCGGCCTGCTGGGCCTGGCGGGCCTGGCCGGCCGCCGCAAGCGTGAGGTGCACGCCGAGCCCGTGCGCCGCGACCACCACGTGGGCGGCGCGCACCGCGACCATGACGTGCACCGCGTGGACGACCGCGCCGGCGACGTGCGCGCCGAGGGCGCGGACACCCGCCGCCCGGGCACCGGCGACGCCCGCTGACCCGACCCCGGCCGCCCCGAGCGGCCCGTGACCGCGCCCCCCGCCCCTCCGGCGGGGGTCGCGGCGCGTCCGGGGCGGGTCTCGAATGCGCCCGTCAGTCCGCGGTGTCCCCCGCCGAGGGCGCGGCGCGCAGCACCGCGTCCGTGAGGCGGTCCAGGGCCGCGGTCCCGGCCGTCCAGCGCTGCCAGTGCAGGTGCACGTCGGCCGTGCCGAGGGCCGGGATCGGCTCGAGGTCGGGGTGCCGGCCCTCGAGCACGCCCGGCGGGATCTGCACCGAGGGGAGCATGCCCCAGCCCAGCCCGAGCTCCACCGCCCGCAGATACGCGTGCACGGACGGCACCAGGTGGGTCGGCGGGACGATCGCGGGGCGGCCCCGGGTGACGCGGCGCAGCACCGTGCGCTGCAGGCCGTCGCGGGGGCCGTAGTCCACGATCGGCAGCGAGCCGAAGTCCACCCGGCCCCGCGCGTCGCGGTGCAGCTCCAGCAGGAAGGACGCGCACACCGCGTGATAGCGCATCGTGCCCAGCGGGGTGGAGGTGCACCCGGCCACGGGCGTGGGGTCGTCCGTCACGGCGGCCACCACCGCACCGTCCCGCAGCAGGACGGCGGTGTGCTCCTGGTCCTCGGACTGCATCTGCAGGACGACGTCGTCCCACGTCGCCGCCTCGCGCAGCACGGGCTCCCACCACGTGTCGAGGGAGTCCGCGTTGAGGGCCACGCGCAGCGGCACGCGCCCGCCGTCGCCCCGGCCGAGCGCGGCGAGCGCCTCGTCCTCGAGCGCGAGGGTCTGCCGGGCGAGACGGAGCATGCGCTCTCCGGCCGCGGTCGGCCGGACGGGGACGGTGCGGGCCAGGAGCACCTGGCCCACCTGCCGCTCCAGGGCCTTGATCCGCTGCGAGAAGGCCGAGCCGGAGATCCGCAGGGAGTCCGCGGCGGCGTCGAAGGTGCCGTGGTCGACGGCCGCGACGAGTGCGCGCAGGTGGTCGGAGTTCATGCGGTCCAGGGTAGGGGTGGCCATGAAGGATGTCTTCAGATCCTAAAGAAGATCGCGATGGCACGGACGTGGGACGGCTCCTATCCTCGCTCGGTGACCATCTTCGCCACCGGATTCCTGACCTACCTCGCCCTCATCGTCGCCATCGGCGCGCAGACCCTGTTCCTGCTGCGCCAGATCGTCCGACGCGACCGCGTGTGGACCGTCCTGACCGTGTGCTTCGTGGCCGATGTGGCGCTGCTCGTGCTCGGCGCCGGCGGCGTGGGCGTGGTGGCCGAACGCTGGCCGTGGCTCGTGCCCGCGCTGACCGTGGCCGGCGTGGTCTACCTCCTCGCGTTCGCCGTGGGCGCGCTGCGCTCCGCCTGGCGCGGGGACCGGACCCTCAGCACCGCGGCCGCGGACGGCGCGGGGACCGGGCACGGCCCCGACCGCATGGACCTCGCGGTCCTCACCGGCGAGCTGCCCCTGATCGACCCGGCGACCGGCCGCCTGGCCGAGCGCGAGCCGGCCGGGGCCGGCGTCGGGCGTCACGACGACGGCGCGCCCGGCGTCGGCGCCCCCTCGGGCGGCGGATCGGTGGCGGTGCGGCAGCGCGTGCAGCCGCGCCGCGTGGCGCTGGACCGCCCACAGACGCCGCTGCCGCGGATCATCCTGCTGGCGCTGTCCGTCTCCCTGGTGAACCCGCACGCCATCCTCGACACGGTGGTGATGATGGGCACCTTCGCGCAGACGTTCGGGGCGGCGAAGTGGGCGTACGTGGGCGGCGCGGTGGCGGCCTCGCTCGTGTGGTTCGCCGCGCTCGGCTGGGGCGGCACCAAGCTCGCCCCGTCCATGGACTCGGCGCGGACGTGGCGGATCGTGGACGCCGTGGTGGGCGTGCTCATGCTGGGAATCGCCGTGAAGGTGGGGCTCACGCTCCTCTGAGCCGCCCGGGGAGGATGATGGGGGCATGAGTCCTTCCCCCTCCGACTCCGCCCCCACGCCGACCGTCGCAGCCGGGGAGGTCATCCGCGTCTCCGCCGTCGTGCTGGCCCGCCCGGACCGCCGCGTGCTGACCGTCCGCAAGGCCGGCACCGCCATGTTCATGTTCCCCGGCGGCAAGCACCTGCCCGGCGAGGCCCCCGTGGACACCGCCGTCCGCGAGGTGGCCGAGGAGACCGGGCTGCGCCTGCGCCCGGACGAGCTGACCCGCCTGGGCGCGTGGGACACCGCCGCCGCCAACGAGCCCGGCGCCGCCCTGCACTCGGAGGTGTTCGCGCTGTGGCGGCCCGTCGCCCGGCACGAGGTCCCCGAGCCGACGGACGAGATCGTCGAGCTGCACTGGATGGACCCCGCCGCCCCGGCCGCACCGGGCGGGCACGGCGTGGCCCCGCTGCTGCACCCCGTGCTGGCCGCCGTCGCGGCAGCGCCCCCGTTCTGACCTCCAGGCGGGCCGACCGGCCCGCGCTGATGTCCGCACCGGCCACTAGCCTGGCCGGGTGACGTCGCTGCTCCGCATCCTGCGCTTCGCGCCCCAGCTCCACCGCCTCTACCTCGGCATCGCCGTCAGCTCCGTGCTGGCCGCGGTGCTGGCCCTGGCCACCCCGTTCCTGATCGGTGCGGCCACGGACCGGATCGTCGCCGCCGTCGCGGGGGAGACCGACGTGGCCGAGGCCGTCACCGCGGTGACCTGGCTGGCGGTCGCGTTCCTCGCCGTCGAGGTGGCGACCACCCTGGTGGTGAGCGTGGGCGGCTACTGGGGCGACGTGATGGCCGCGCGCATGCGCACCATTCTCTCCACGCGGTACTTCGAGCAGCTGCTGCACCTGCCCCAGCGGTACTTCGACACCGCGATCACCGGGCGGGTCGTCAACCGGTTGAACCGCACCATCAACGAGATCACCCAGTTTCTGCAGTTCTTCGCGAACAACGCGTTCACCATGCTCGTCACCACCGCCGCGGTGCTCGTGATCACGGCGTTCTACTGGTGGCCGCTGGCGATCCTGCTGGCCGTCGTCTTCCCCGTGTACATGTGGCTCACCGCGCGGACGTCCGCGAAGTGGCAGGTGTGGGAGGGGGAGAAGAACACGGAGGTGGACGTCGCCTCGGGGCGGTTCGCCGAGGTGGTCTCCCAGATGTCCGTGGTGCGGGCCTACAACCGGCAGGACCACGAGCTCACCGGGTTCCGCGACCGGTTCCTGCGGACCGTGGAGATCACCCGGCAGCAGTCCCGGTTCTGGCACGGCATGGACGCCGGGCGCCGGCTCGCCCTGAACGTGGCCTTCGGCGCGATGTACCTGATCGTGTTCGTCCGCACCGCGCAGGGCCTGTTCTCCGTGGGCGACATGGTGATCCTCCTGCAGCTGATGAACATGGCCCGGCAGCCGATCTTCTCCATGAGCTTCCTCGTGGACTCCGCCCAGCGCGCCGTCGCCGGGTCGAAGGACTACTTCGAGGTGCTCGCCGAGGAGCGCGAGCGGGCCGGCGGGGCGGCGCTCGCGGCGGTGGGTGCGGAGGAGCCGCGCGTGCCGGCGGAGCCGCGGGCCGACGTCGTGGCGGGTGCGCCGGACGTCCCCGCGGACGTGCCGGCCGTGCGCTTCGACGAGGTCTCCTTCGCCTACGACGCCGACGCCTCCCGCCCCGTGCTGGACCGCGTGTCCTTCGACATCCCTCAGGGTGCCAGGGTGGCGCTCGTGGGCGAGTCGGGCGGCGGGAAGTCGACCATCGCGCACCTGCTGCTGGGCCTGTACCCGGTGACGAGCGGACGCATCGAGGTGTTCGGACAGGACGTCGCCGGGCTGGACCTGGCCGCGTTGCGCGGGCGGATCGCCACCGTGTTCCAGGAGCCGAGCCTGTTCTCCGGGACGGTGCGCGAGAACATCGCCTACGCGGACCCCGACGCCTCCGACGAGCGCGTCCGGGCCGCCGCCGAGGCCGCGTACGCGCACCGGTTCGTGGAGGCGTTCGACGACGGCTACGAGCAGGTGATCGGCGAGCGCGGGCTGCGGCTGTCCGGCGGGCAGAAGCAGCGGATCGCGGTGGCGCGGGCCGTGCTGAAGGACGCGCCGATCCTCGTGCTGGACGAGGCCACCTCCGCGCTGGACACGAAGTCCGAACGGCTCGTGCAGGCGGCCCTGGACGAGCTCATGGTGGGCCGGTCCAGCCTGATCGTGGCGCATCGGCTCTCCACGATCGCCTCCGTGGACCGGATCGTGACCCTGCGCGCCGGGCGGGTGGAGGAGGTCGGCTCCCCCGCGGAGCTGGCGGAGTCCGGCGGGATCTACGCGCAGCTGCTCGAGCTGCAGAGGGCCGGCACCCAGGAGGCCCGGAAGATGCTGAAGGAGTACGGGCTGAGCGGGTGATCCCGGAATCTTCTGCGGATCCGACCCTTCCGAGCGCTGCGCGGCGGCCCAGAAGGGTCAGATGTGCAACGGATTCCCAGCGCGCGGCAGGACGTCCACGACGACGTCGGCCCGACGCCTCCGCAGGGCCTGTGGACAACCGGGCCCGCCGACGTCGGGAGCGAGCAGGATCGGGGCCATGCGCGTGCCCGGACCCTTCCCCGCCCACCTCCAGGACGCCCCGTTCACGCGGGCGCAGGCGCTGGCCGCCGGGGTGTCCGGGTCGCGGCTGCGCAGCCGGGACGTCGAACGCGTCGCGCACGGCCACTACCGCTGGATCGGCCCCGTCACCGGGGCGACGCCGCCCGCGCGTCCCCTCGCCACCGAGCTGTCCCGGCTGCAGGACCTGGCGGCGATGCGTCCCGACGTCGTGGTGACCGGAGAGTCCGTGGCCCGGTTGCTGGGCTGGCCCCTCCCGGACGACGTGAAGGCCCGGGTGCGTCCTACCGTCCTGCGGTCCCGCACCCGCCGGGTGCTACGGGAGCCCGGCGTGCGCACCCGGCTCGTGGACCTGGACCGCGTCCTCGTGCGGAGGGACCGGCTGCACGGGCTGCGATGGACCTCGCACGCCGACACCTGGTTCCACCTGGCCACCGTCCTGGACCGAGACGCGCTCGTGGCGGTCGGAGATCGGCTGGCACGGGAGGACGAACGGCGGGGGAAGGTCGCGCTGGCCACCCGCCGGGAGCTCGGCGCCGCGCTCGAGCGGCACACCGGCGAGGCCGGGATCGTGCGGGCGCGGGAGGCGCTCGCGCTCGTGCGCACCGGTTCCGACTCCCCGGCCGAGACCGAACTGCGCCTGGCGCTGATGGCCGCGGGGCTGCCCGAGCCGGACCTGCAGATCGAGCTCTGGGACCCGGACTACTCGCTGTGGCACCCCGCCAGCGCGGACCTCGGCTACCGGCGGTGGCGGATCGCGATCCACTACGAGGGCAAGACCCACGACGGCGCCGCGCAGGTCGGCAAGGACACCCGCCGGGACGCGGTGTTCCTGCGTCAGGGCTGGCTCAACATCCGGGTGGCGGGGACGGACCGGTGGCGGGGATTCGTCGAGACGGCGGGGCTGGTGCGGGCCGCGATCGCGGAGCGTGGCGGTCTCGACGCCGGTGGCGCGGAGGATCGTCTGCGGAACTGACCCTTCTGGGGCGGGAGCGGACGTCCAGAAGGGTCAGGGGCGCAGAAGATTCCGGAAGGCCGACGACGGCGCCGCGTCACGCGACGACGCACCGCGGTCGCGCTCCTACCATGACGGGATGACCGCACCGGATCCCGCCCCCACCGACGCCCGCCGCGCGGAAGACCGCTCCGCACGCATCGCCGTCACCGTCTTCCCGCTGCTGGTGCTCGCCGCCGCGCTCGTGGGCTTCCTCGCCCCGACCGCCGCGAAGACGCTGCTGCCCCAGGTCAACCTGTTCCTCGGGATCATCATGTTCGGCATGGGCCTGACGCTGACCCTTCCGGACTTCGGCCTCGTCGCCCGCCGGCCGCTGCCCGTGCTGCTGGGCGTGGTGGCGCAGTACGCGATCATGCCGCTGCTGGGGCTCGGCGTCGCCGTCGTGCTCCAGCTGCCGCCCGAGCTCGCGGCGGGCGTGATCCTCGTGGGCTCGGCCCCGGGCGGCACGTCCTCGAACGTGGTCAGCTACCTCGCCCGCGCCGACACCGCCCTCTCCGTGGCCATGACCTCCGTGTCCACGCTCCTGGCCCCGCTGCTCACGCCGTTGCTCACCCTGTGGCTGGCCGGCCAGTACATGGCCGTCGACGGCGGCGCCATGGCGAAGTCCATCGTGAACATCGTGCTCCTGCCGGTCCTGGGCGGACTCGTCGTGCGCCTGCTGCTGCGCCGCGTCGTCGACCGCGTGCTGCCCGCCCTGCCGTGGGTCTCGGTGGTGTTCATCGCGCTGGTGGTGGCCGCCGTCGTCGGCAACAGCGCCTCCCGCGTGCTGTCGGCGGGCCTGCTGGTGTTCGCAGCGGTGGTGCTGCACAACGGGCTCGGCTACCTGCTCGGCTACGGCGCGGCGAAGCTGTTCCGGCTGCCCACGCCCGTGGCGCGCACGGTCTCGATCGAGGTCGGCATGCAGAACTCGGGCCTGGCCGCGGGCCTCGCCGCGCAGTACATCTCGCCGGCGGCAGCCCTGCCGGGCGCCGTGTTCTCGATCTGGCATAACCTCTCCGGGGCCGTGCTCGCGATGGCCTACCGCCGTTCCGACGGCCGGCGCGCCGCGCAGGAGTGAGGGCCGCGGCGCAGGTCAGCCCTGCGCGGGCGGCTCGTTGATTTGGAACGTGGCCCCGGCGGGGTCCTGCACGGTGGTGACGCGGCCGAACGGGGAGTCCTGGGGGCCGTCCAGGACCGTGCCGCCGTGCTCGCGGATCACCTCGAGCGCGCGGTCCGTGTCCGCGACGGCGATGTACATGCGCCAGTACCCCACCGCGTTCGGCGGCAGCCAGGCCCGCGCGTCGCACAGGCCCGCGGTCGCGCGGTCGAACGGGTGGTTCGTCGCGTAGCGGGGGCCGTCGTGGGCCGCGTCCTCGGCGTCGGCCGCGGTCTGCGTGTCCTCCGGGGCGCCGTCGTCCCCCAGCGGGGTGGGCTGCCAGCCGGCCACGGCGCGGTAGAACTCGGCGGACTCGTCGAAGCGGGTCGTCATGAGCTCGAACCACACGGAGGTGCCGGGGGTGAGCGGCAGGTCATGGCCGGCCAAGGTGCCGGACTGCCAGAAGCCCACCACCTCGTGGCCCGGGCCCTCGGCCATGGCCATCACACCGAGGTCGCCGACGGGCATGGCGTCCACGAGCACGGCGCCGCCGTTCTCCCGCACGGCGGTGAGGGTGGCGTCCATGTCCTGTGTGCGCAGGTACACGGTCCACGCGGCGGGCGGGGCGTCCTCGCCGGTCATCTGCGAGAGCTGGTCGGCGTCCATGGCGCCGCCCACGGAGGCGCCGTCCTTGGTGATCATGCGGTAGTGGCCGAACTCCTCGCCGGAGTCGGTGAAGGACCAGCCGAAGAGGGCCTCGTAGAAGGCCTGCTGGCGGGCGAAGTCGGGGGCGGTGTAGTCGATCCAGGCGGGGGAGCCGGCGGGGGCGGCAGGGGCAGCGAGGAGGGTCTCGCTCATGCGGCTCAGCGTAGGGCGCGCCCGGGACCCCGTCACGAGGTCTCGGGCGCGTCGCCGGGGCCGCGGACCGGCGCCGAGCTGTGGGGCGCGGCTCGCACGCACCGCGCCCCGCCTGCTCACACCTCGGTGGAGGTGGCGGTGTCCAGGTTGCCGGTGGGCTCGTCCCCGAACACGACGCCCGGTCGGGTGAGCAGGGCGCGGGCGACGGCGACGCGCTGCTGCTGACCGCCCGAGAGCTCGTGCGGGCGGTGGCGCAGGCGGGTCAGGGCGGTGTCGTCCAGTCCTGTGATCTCCGTGCCGCCGATCCTCACGGAGCCCGAGGTCCGCGCGTCCAGCCCGGCCAGGCAGTGCAGGAGCGTCGACTTGCCCGACCCCGAGGGCCCCATGATCGCGGTGAACGCGCCCGAGGCGAAGTCCACGTCCACCCCGCGCAGGGCGTGCACCTGCGCGTCACCGCGCCCGTAGGCGCGGGTGAGGCCGCGGGCGCAGACGGCGGGCGCCGTCGTCGTGGTGGCGGACGACGACGGCGTGCCCGGCCCCGGCGCGACGGGGCCGGGGGTCGTGGGGGAGAAGGGGTGTGCGGGGGAAGAGGTGTCCATGGCGGCCACTCTCCCGCGCGGACCCGGCGGGGCGGATCGGAGGAGGGGACCACCTCCGCGGGCGGCGGGTCATGCCCGGGGATGAGGCGGGCCGGCGAGGCGTGGACCCGAGGGCGTCAGGTCCCCGCCGCCGGGCGGTGCGGGGTGGAGTGGGATGATGGGGACATAAGAGCCGACGCCCGCGCCAACCGCCAGGACCTGCTGGCGGCCGCCGGCCGTCTCATCGCCACCCAGGGGGCGGCGATGTCCCTGCGCGGGGTGGCGCAGGAGGCCGGGGTCGGCGTGGGGACGCTGTACCGGCACTTCCCCACGCGTCGGGATCTGCTGGACGCCGTGCTCGAGGACGTCGTGGCCCGCACCGGGGGGATCCTGCAGGCCTTCCTCGACGGGGTGGGCGGGGACGGGCACGGCGGTGGGACCGAGGCGCGGTGGCGGAGGCTCGCGGAGGACCTGGGGGCCGTGAACCTGGCCTCGCTCGCGGCGGCCCGGGACGACTTCGACCCCGCCGACCGGCCGCCCGAGGCCCTCATCGCCGAGGCCGAGCGTGTGATCCTCGAGCTCGCGGACCAGGTGGTGGCCGAGGCGCGGCGGGCCGGGCTCGTGGGCCCGGACGTGACCGGGGCGGACTACCTGTTCGGCCTGCTCATGGTCACCCGGTCGCCGGAGTGCGCGCTGCTGGGCCACGGCCCGGACCAGCGGCGCTGGCTGCTGGACACGTACCTGCGCGGCCTGCGGCCCTGAGGGCGCAGCCGGGTCAGTCGCCCGGGGCGTCGTCCTCCAGGACGGGGCGGGCGGTGGCCCACGCGACGGCGCCGGCGAGCAGGCCGGCGCCCGCGGTGAGTGCCAGGCGGAGCAGCCCCTCGACCCCCGTGAACAGGCTCAGGCCCAGCATCACGACGGCGGCCGTCACCAGCGCCACGAAGAAGGCCACGCATTCACTGTCCCGCTGCGCCTGCTCGGCGGCTGGGTCGGAGGCGCGGGACGTCGTCGGGGTGGGGTGGTCCAGGATGCTGCCGGTCATGGTGCCTCTCCTCCAGTGCGCGTCGGGCCGGGGCGGCCATCGGCGCGTGCACCCCGGCGGCGGACCCGCTGCGGGGCCTGCGTCCAGCATCGCGGAGGGGGTGGGCGCACCGGCAGGGCCATGAGGATGAACCTCGGGGCGTCCGACTCATACCCAGGTATGACCTGTGATTGTGCTGGCAGGTGCCTGGGGAGTGGCTCAGGGAAGGGCCCCGCCGCCCCGGCCGACCGCCCCGGCCGACCGCCGAGGCCGGCCGTTGAGGCCCGCAGACACGCCGCTACGACGACGGCGTAGCGGCGTGTCTGCGGGCCTCGACGAGGGGTGGGGCAGGGGCTAGGGCGGGGGCTGCAGGGCGTGCCGGAACGGCGGGTCAGAACTGCACGAGGCCCGCGCGGTGGGCGATGAGCACGGCCTGCACGCGGTCGCGGGCGCCGAGCTTGGCCAGCACCCGGCCGACGTGCGTCTTCACCGTGGCCTCGGAGAGCACGAGCTCGGCGGCGATCTCCAGATTCGCGGCGCCCTGCGCCATGAGCACCAGCACCTCGTGCTCGCGCGGGGTCAGCGACGCCACGGCCGCCTGCTGCTCCTCGCACTCGGCGCTGCGGACCTGGTCCGAGCGCAGACGCGGGGCCATGTGCGTCAGGAGCCGGCGCGTCGTGGACGGGGCGATCACGGCGTCGCCCCGGTGCACCGTGCGGATCGCGGCGAGCAGCTCCTCGGGCGGGGCGTCCTTGAGCAGGAAGCCGCTGGCGCCCGCCTCGATCGCGTCGAAGGCGTACTCGTCCAGGTCGAAGGTGGTCAGCACCACGACGCGCGGGGCGTCCGGCCGGCGCAGCAGCGCGCGGGTGGCCTCGATGCCGTCCATCTCCGGCATGCGCACGTCCATCAGCACGACGTCGGCGCCCGCCACGGACACCGACGCCACCGCCTCGCGCCCGCTGCCCGCCTCCGCCACGACCGTCAGGTCCGGCTGCGAGTCCACGAGCATGGCCAGCCCGGAGCGGATCAGTGCCTGGTCGTCCACCAGGGCCACGCGGACGGGGACGGTCTCCTCAGAGCTCATGGGGTCATCCTCTCAAGTCGGGCGGGGTGAGCGGGTGGGACGGGGGCGGCCACCCCTCATACCGCCGAGTACGGCAGGTGGGCGGACACGCGGTACCCGGCCCCCACGCGCGGCCCCGACTCGAGCGTCCCGCCGAACAGGGCCGTCCGCTCGGCGGCCCCCCGCAGACCCTGGCCGCTGCCCCGGGTGGCGGGGTCGGCGGCGGCGCCGCGGCCGTCGTCGTCGATCTGCAGGTCCAGGCCGCGCGCCGTCCAGGCGAGCGTGACGAACGCATCCGCGTCCGGCCCGCCGTGGCGCAGCGTGTTGGTGAGCGCCTCCTGCACGATCCGGTACGCGGCCAGCTCACCGCCCGCCGGCAGCGCACGGCGGGGCGTGTCGGTCTCCAGCAGGGACACCTCGAGTCCGGAGAGGCGCATCGTCTCCACGAGCGCGGGCAGGTCCGCGAGCCGCGGCTGGGGCCGGCGGCCCGGGGGCAGGCGGGCGCCGCGGCCGTCGGGGGCGGCGACGACGTCGGCGGGACGGCGGGCGTCGTCGTCCGTCACGCCGGGCACCCCGGCCACGGTCTCGCCGGTCTCGCGGAGCACGCCGAGCAGCTGGCGCATGTCCGCGAGCGCGGAGCGGCCGGTCTGGCCGATGGTCTCGAGCGCGGTGACCGCGAGCGCGGGCTTGGCGGCGGCGGCGTACCGGGCGCCGTCGGCCTGGGAGATGACCACCTGCAGGGAGTGGGCGACGATGTCGTGCATCTCCCGGGCGATGTGGCTGCGCTCGTCGGCGGCGGCGAGCTCGCGCTCCTGCCGGGACTGCACCTCGAGGCGGTGGGCGCGGTCCTCGAGGGCGCGCACGGCGAGGCGGCGGTTGCGCACGACGTCGCCGAACGCCCACGCGGTGAGCACCACGAGCCCGCAGCCGATCGCCATGATGACCATGGCCAGCGGCTCCGCGGGGGAGCGGACGGTGAGGCCGTCGGGGGTGACGAACTGCGCCGGGAACAGCCACACCTTCACCCCGTTGGCCACGCCGCCGACCAGCCCCAGGAGGAGCCCGGCCACGGAGACGCTCCGGGGCGCGTTCGCAGCGAGGTTGTAGACGGTGAGCGGCACCATCAGCAGGGACAGGCTGAACTCGGGCCCGGCGAGCAGGTGCAGGACGGCCGCGGCCGTCACGACGGCGGCCGAGGCCACCGGGCGCACCCGGCGCACGGCCCACGGCAGGACCATGCCGGCCCCGGCCAGGAGGGAGACGGCCGTCTGCCGGCCCTGGGGGTCCGGGGCGACCATCGGCCCGAGCGCGATCCACGGCAGCGCCACGAGCACGGTGAACAGGGCCGCGGCGGCCATCACGTCGGTGCGCACGGGGTGCAGGCGCGTCCACTGGTCGAGGCGGCGCAGGGGGTTCACGCGGGCCAGCCTAGGTGTTGTGGGGCATGAGGTTCTTGACATGGGTGCCGGGCTGAGATGAGACG
>NZ_JALJRI010000118.1:0-1493 GCF_024519795.1 Micrococcus sp. Mcc89
CGCGTCTGCATGGCATGCAGAAGGTCAGGGGTTCGAATCCCCTTACCTCCACCAGTCAGAAGGCCCGGTCCATACGGACCGGGCCTTCGTCGTCGTCGGGTTCCTGTGCGGGCCCGGGCGGCGACCGCCGCCCTGCGACATCACCGCGCTGCGGCACTGCGGTGATGTCGCTCCGCCGCGGTCGGTGCGGGGGACACGCCGGGGTACGCGGCGCGCTCCACCGCCGTGAGTGCGGGTTCCACCGCACGGCCCTCCCGCGCCGAGACGACGGCGGCCTCGAGCACCGCCATCACGGCGACGGCCTGGTCGGGGGTGGCGGCGTCGCTGCTCGGGCGGCCCAGGATCGCGTCGCGCACGCCCGCGTAGGACCGCTGCTGGGCTCCGGTGGGTGCGGGGACGCGCTCGGTGTTCCCCTCCCCGTCGTGCAGGAGGATCGGGTCGGGGTCGACGCCCCAGCCCTCGGCGCCGGGGAGCAGGCCCGCGCGCAGCTGAGCCTCCTGCTGATCCGGCAGTTCCTTCACCGCGGAGCCGCGCGTGCCGTGGACCGCGAAGCGCGGGCTGCCGCCGGCCACGAGCATCGATGCCTGCAGGACCACGCGCCGGCCCGGGTACTGCAGCACGCAGTGCGCCCAGTCTTCGACCGGGGCACCCGGACGCAGGGCCGCGAGGTCGGCGTCCACGCGTTCGGGGACGCCGAAGAGCAGGAGGGCCTGGTCGACCAGGTGCGGGCCGAGGTCGAACCAGATGCCGCCCCCGGGCACCGCGGCTTCCCGCCAGCGGTCCCGGACGGTCGGACGGAAGCGGTCGATCCGGGACTCGAGGTGGACGACGTTCCCGAGCCGGCCGGAGCGGACGAGCTCGGCGATGCCCAGGAAGTCGCTGTCGAAGCGGCGGTTCTGGAACACCCGCAGCACCCGTCCCGTCTCGGCCACGAGGTCGCGCAGCTCTCGCGCCTCGGCGAGACTCAGCGTGAAGGGCTTGTCCACCACCACGTGCCTGCCCGCCCTGAGGGCGGCGCGCGCGAGCGGCGTGTGCTGGTCGTTCGGGGCGGCGATCACCACGAGCTCCACGTCCTGGCGCGCCAGGAGCGCGTCCATGTCGGGCACCACGACGGCGTCCGGCAGGTCCGCGCGCACCGCGTCCGGGCGGCTGGAAGCGACATGGGTGAGAGCGAGTCCCTCCGTGGCGTGGAGCAGGGGGACGTGGAACGTCTTCCCGGCGAACCCGTAGCCGATCAGCGCGGTGCGGATCGGTGCGTCGGTGGGGGACATGCAGGACCTCCTGGGCTGGCGGCGGGCATGGGGGCGTCTCCTGCACGCTAGGCCGTGGGGCCGCGGCGGTCCACCGACGCCGCCCGGCAGGTTTGCACGGTTGCCGCAGGCCGGGTATTCTATTCAGGTGCTCCGGCCGGTCCGCCGGAAACGGGGGCATCACCCACCTGGGGGTATGGCGCAGTTGGTAGCGCGTCTGCATGGCATGCAGAAGGTCAGGGG
>NZ_JALJRI010000119.1:0-1434 GCF_024519795.1 Micrococcus sp. Mcc89
GGGCGTGTCAGATGGTCTGTGTAAGCCGTACCGAGAGGAACGGTAAGAATCATGACCATGATCGACGAGAAGAACCCAGGCGAGCCCTCGGGCCAGGACCTGGTCGAGCAGCTGAAAGCCTCAGGGCAGCTTGATGCCCTGTTCGCGCAGATCGACGCGGGCGGCGTCGAGCTCACCGGTGACGGCGGGTTCGTGCCCGCGCTGGTCAAGGCCGCGCTCGAGCGGGGCCTGCAGGCCGAGCTGACCAGCCATCTGGGCTACGAGAAGGGCTCGAGCGAGGCGCTGAAGCACGCCAACTCCCGCAACGGGACCACCCCGAAGACCGTGGAGTCCGAGGTCGGGCCGATCGAGCTGGACGTCCCGCGAGACCGGGGCGGGTCGTTCACCCCGCGCCTGGTGCCCAAGGGCCAGCGGCGCCTCGGGGGCCTGGATGACATGATCATCAGCCTCTATGCCGGCGGAATGACGATCCGGGACATCCAGCACCACCTGGCCTCCACGATCGGCACGGACCTGTCGCACGAGACGATCTCCAACATCACCGACGCCGTGAGCGAAGAGGTCCTGGCGTGGCAGTCGCGGCCGCTGGAGGAGTTCTATCCGGTGATCTATCTCGACGCAATCCGGATCAAGATCCGAGAGAACAGCCAGGTCCTCAACCGTGCCGCCTACATCGCCGTCGGCGTGGACCTCGAGGGCATCAAGCACGTGCTGGGGATCTGGGTCCAGGACACCGAGGGCTCGGCGTTCTGGGCCCACGTCTGCGCCGATCTCGCCAACCGGGGCGTGCAGGACGTGCTGATCGTGTGCTGCGACGGGCTCAAGGGCCTGCCGGAGGCGGTCGAGGCGACGTGGCCGGACTCGATGGTCCAGACCTGCGTGGTTCACCTGATCCGGGCCGCGATGCGGTTCGTGGCCTACCAGGACCGCAAGAAGGTCGCCGCCGCGCTGAAGCCGATCTACACCGCCCCCAACGAAGAGACCGCGAGGAAGGCGCTGGCCGAGTTCGAGGCCTCCGAGCTCGGCACGAAGTACCCGTCTGCAGCCGCGACCTGGGCGAACTCCTGGGAGCGGTTCATCCCGTTCCTGCAGTTCCCACCCATGCTCCGCAAGGTCATCTACACGACCAACAGCATCGAGTCGCTGAACTTCCAGCTACGGAAGGTGACCAAGAACCGCGGCCACTTCCCCTCGACCGAGGCGGCGGTGAAGCTGCTCTGGCTGGCGATCTGCAACATCGAAGACAAACGCGCCGCCGAACGCGCTCGGGACCGGGGCAAACCCGCCGGCCAGCGCAAAGCCCAGGGCCGGCTCGTCGAAGGTCAGGCCGTCACGAACTGGAAGCAGGCCCTCGCCCAGCTCGCCGCGGCCTACCCCGACCGGATCAACCCCTACCTGTGACCACCCCGCTTACACAGACAAGTTGACACGCCC
>NZ_JALJRI010000010.1:0-52798 GCF_024519795.1 Micrococcus sp. Mcc89
GGTGCAGGGGCCTCTGCTCGGCTCCCCCGGTTGGATTCGAACCAACAACCCTTCGATTAACAGTCGAATGCTCTGCCGTTGAGCTACGGGGGAATGTGCCGCGAACCGCCGGAGCCGTTCGGACAACGGATGGAACTCTACCAGAGCCCCTGCCTGCGCGCCACCCGGCCGCGGGGCGCCGTCGTCGTCCTACCCACGCCCGGGGACCGGGCCCTTGCCAGGCACGGTTCCGGCGGGCCTACGGTGCGCGGACACCCCAAAACCATCAGGAACGGACCCGAAGGAGAGACGTGTCCATGACCATCACGACCCTCACACGCAAGACCGCCCTGACCGGCACGGGCATGCTCGCCGCCCTCGCCCTCGCGGCCTGCGGCACCACCTCCGACAACGGCGACGACGGCTCCGCCTCGCCGGGGGTCGACGCCTCCTCGGCGGTGGCGAGCACCCCCACCACGGACGACGCGTCGGGCTCGGCGTCGTCATCAGCCTCCTCCGCTTCGGCCTCGTCGACGGCCGCCGCGGCCGGCAGCGGCTCGGCCACCGGCCAGGCCGACGAGCCCGCCCACGCGGTGATCGACGCGGTCCTGGAGAAGTACGCCGACGGCATCATCGTCGCGG
Source organism: Micrococcus sp. Mcc89 (assembly GCF_024519795.1). Taxonomy (NCBI): domain Bacteria; kingdom Bacillati; phylum Actinomycetota; class Actinomycetes; order Micrococcales; family Micrococcaceae; genus Micrococcus; species Micrococcus sp. Mcc89. Next base: position 622 of record NZ_JALJRI010000010.1, read on the forward strand.
TGGATGCCGACGACGATGACACGACCTGGGAGGTCGACGTCGTGGTGGGCGAGGAGGTGAAGGAGCTGGACGTCACCGCCGACGGCGACATCACCGAGACCGACCGCGAGTCGGATTCCGAGGACGTCCAGAAGGCGAAGGAGGCCGAGGTCACCGCCAAGCAAGCCCTCGACACCGCCCGGGAGGGCCGTGACGGGGTGACCCTGGACGAGATGGACCTGGACGACGACAACGGTACCCTCCAGTGGGAGGTCGGGTTCGACCGCGAGGACGGCTCCGACGGCCCCGAGGTCGAGATCGACGCCACGTCCGGCGAGGTGCTCACGGTCGACGAGCACTGACGCCGCGCGGCTGGCGGACCGCCGTTTCCCGAACGAAAACGCCCCTGAAGCCGCCGTTTCCCGAACGAAAACGGGTGGGGGTCAGTCGTCGGCACGGAGGGCCCGGCGGCGCGCCTCCAGTTCCATGAGCTCGCTGTTGAGGCGGGTGAACTCGGCGGGGTCGCCCTCGGGGCCGAGCCGCTGCAGTCGCCCGAGCAGCTCCTCCTTGCGGTGCACGATCTGCAGGGCGAACAGGCGGTTCATGATGTCCCGGCAGTACCGGTCCACATCCTCGGGAGTGCGGGCGGGCAGGTCGCGGACGGCCAGCTCGGAGACGACGCCGGCCACCTCCTGGGGCACCGCGTCCCGCACGGCGTCCACCCAGCGCTGCGGTGTCGCCCCCGCCGACCCGGCCACCTTCACGCCCTGGTGGACGGCGGCGTACTGCGGGACCGTGAAGCGGGCGGCGTACAGCGCGGTCCACTGCTCCGCGGAGAGCAGGGTGGGGTGCTGCAGCACCACCTCGAGGGACTCCCGCTCCCGGCGGGCGACGGGGTCACGCGGGTCCACCGGCACCACGATCCGCGGCGCCGGGGCGGCAGCCTCCCCGTGGCGGCCCTGGGGCCCGACCGCCTGCCCGTCGCTCGCCGGGGTCGGCCGTGCCTCGGGCTCGGGCCCCCGCCGCGGTGCGCGCCCGGCCGCGGCCACGGCCCGGTGTACGGCGTTCGGGTCCAGGCCGAGCCAGCCGGCCAACTCCCGCTCGTAGCCCGGGCGCAGGACGGCGTCCTTGATCCCCGCCACGATCGGCGCCGCGTGGCGCAGGGCGCCGGCGCGGCCCTCCACGGTGTTCAGGTCGTAGTCCTTCAGCCCCGCCCGGATCGCGAATTCGAAGAGCGGCCGCCGCGAGGCGATGAGCGCGCGCACGGCCTCGTCGCCCTTCTGCATGCGCAGGTCGCACGGGTCCATGCCGCTGGGCTCCACGGCCACGAACGTCTTGGCGAGGAACCGGTGGTCCTCGTCGAACGCCTTGAGCGCGGCCTTCTGCCCGGCCTCGTCGCCGTCGAAGGTGAAGATCACCTCGCCGCCCGTGCCGTCGTCGGAGATCAGGCGACGGGCCACCTTGATGTGGTCCGCGCCGAACGCGGTGCCGCACGTGGCCACGGCCGTCCCGACGCCGGCCAGGTGGGCCGCCATCACGTCCGTGTAGCCCTCGACGAGCACCAGCTGGCGTTCCTTGGCGATCGTGCGCTTGGCCAGGTCGATGCCGTAGAGCACCTGGGACTTCTTGTAGAGCGGCGTCTCGGGGGTGTTCAGGTACTTGGGGCCGGGATCGTCGTCGTAGAGCTTGCGGGCGCCGAAGCCGATGGTCGCGCCGGTCATGTCCCGGATGGGCCAGAGCAGGCGGCCGCGGAACCGGTCGTACAGGCCGCGCTGTCCCTCGGACACCAGCCCGGAGGCGCGCAGCTCCTCGTCCCGGAAGCCGCGCTGCCGGAGGTGGTCCAGCAGATGCGACCACCCCTGCGGGGCGTACCCGAGGCCGAACTGCGTCGCGTGCTCCTGCGTGAATCCCCGCTGGGTGAGGAAGTCGCGGGCGGCCTGGGCCTCGGGCGAGCCGAGGGCACGACGGAAGAACTCGTCCGCCACCTTGTTCGCCTCGAACAGGCGACGACGGCGCCCCGTCTCCGCCTTGTCCGGGCCGGTGCCGCCGTCCTCGTAGTGCAGCTCCACCCCCACGCGGGACGCCAGCCGCTCCACGGTCTCCGTGAACGTGGTGTGCTCCAACTCCATGAGGAAGCTGATGACGTCCCCGTGCGCGCCGCAGCCAAAGCAGTGGTAGGTGCCCACGCCGGGGCGCACGTGGAACGACGGCGTCCGCTCATCGTGGAACGGGCACAGCCCCTTGAATGAGCCCACGCCCGCCGAGCGCAGAGTGACGAACTCCTCCACGACGGCCTTCAGATCCGTGCGCTCGCGGACGAGGTCGATGTCCTTGCGCACGATCAGTCCAGCCATGCGGACCATTCTAGGGACGGGGCGGGGCGGTCAGCCCCGAGCGGAACCGGCCTCCGTGGACGGCTCGGCCTCCGCTGCGGCCTGTGCAGGACCGGTCCCCGCCGTGCGGGGCGCTTCGGTCCGCGCCGCGCCCGCTCCCTCGGACGCGGGGCGCCCGGTGGCGGGGTCGATGACGGGCAGCGCGCCGGTGGCCGCCTCGACCAGCGGATGGAACAGCGCGGCCGAAGCCAGGCCGCCGTGACGGCGGCGCGCCGAGGACACGAACGAGAGGCTCATGTCGCCCACCATAGCGACTCGCGACCGTGATTCCGGTCACGGGAAGGCAACATTCTGGGCGGTCAGGTCACGGTTCGACGCGCGCCCGCCCCCGCGGACTGCCCGTGCAGCGGCAGCAGCCGGGGCACCAGCCGGACGAGGCTCACCATCACCCCGAGCTCCACGAGCGTCTGCGTCACCACCACGAGCGGGGCCGGGTCCAGGCTCGCCGGCAGGGCCAAGGCCAGCGGCAGCATGACCAGGGAGTTCCGCGTCGCGCCCGAGAACACGAGTGCCCGTCCTGCGGGCACGTCGAGATGCGTCCACCGCGCAGCCACCACGCCGAGGGCCACCATCACGGCGGCGAACGCCGCGAACAGGGGCACGACGGCGGCCAGCGCGGGCAGCCGCTCCCCCGCCCCGCGGATCTGCGAGGCGACCACCGTGAACAGCGTGACGACCATGAGCGGGACCATCGCCGCCGTGAACCCGCACCCCACCGCGGCCGCGCACCGCACCCCACTGGAGCAGCGCCGCGAGCGCGAGCGGCGCCAGGATCAGCAAGACCAGGGCACGGACGAACGGCCCGGCGTCGACCACGGCCACCGCCGCCTCGCCGGCGACGACGCGCAGCAGCACGGGCAGCACGGGCAGGACGGGCAGCACGACCAGCTGGACGAGCATGAGCAGTGGAGCCGCCGCCAGCAGCCGCTCGGCCGCCCCGCCCGCGAGCGCGGTGAACGCGATGACGTAGTCCACGCACGGGGCCAGCAGCACGAGGAGCACGCCCACGAGCAGCACGTCGTCGTGGGCCACGAACCGACTCAGCCCGAACACCACCGCCGGCACCACCAGGAACGTCGCCAGCAGGAGCGGCGCGAGGACCGGCTCGACGAGCACCGCCCACGCGCCGGCCCCGGGCACGGCCCACCCGACGACGGCGCCCGCGGCGATCCCGGCGGGGGCTGACCCCTACGCTGGGGGCCATGCCCACCGCCCCCGCACCGTCCGAGGCCGCTGCCACCCCGTTGCACGTGGCCGTGCGCACGCTCGACGCCGCGGCGCTCGCGGCGGCCGGACACACGGCGGCGACCGCCGTGGCCGCGGTGTACGCACACGCGGTGGTGCGCGGGGCGGCGTCGTTCTGGCTGGACTCGGCCCTGCCGGACCCGGCCGAGGCCCGCTGGTCCGTGGCGGGCGACGGCCTGGACGTGCTCGGCGAGGAGCAGGGCCGTGTGCCCTCCCCCGGACCGCGCCTGGTCCGGCACGACGACCCCGCCGATCCGGACCGCGCGTGGGCGGGCCTCGCGGCTGCGGCCGCGCCCCGGCCGGTGGTCGGCGGCGAGGGGCTGCCCCTGCGCGGCGGCCTGGTCGGCTGGTTGGGCTACGAGCTCGGCCTGGCGGATCTGGGGGTGACACCGCCCTCACGTCGAGCCGAGGACCCCGCGCCCCTGCCCGCGCAGTTCTGGGTGCGCCCGTCCCGCTACGTCGTGGCCGACCACGCGGCCGGGGTGCTGCACTGCTGCGTCGTCTCCCTCGATCCGACCACCGCGGAGGCCGGGGCCGACCGCTGGGCGGCGGACGTGCGCCGCGCCCTCGCCGCGGCCCGCCGCGCTCTCGAGACGGCGGCGGGCGACGCCGTCGTCCCCCCGCCGCAGGACGCCGTCCCGGGGCCGCGGGCCGATGAGGAGGCGCCGGGCACGTGGCGCGAGGACCGGGCGGCGTACGCCGAGCAGATCGCCCGCTGCCGCGCCGCGCTGCACGCCGGCGACTCCTACGAGCTGTGCCTGACCACCCGCTTCGACGCCGATCCCGGGCTGCGCGTGGACCCGCTGGTCCTCTTCCACGAGCTCGCCGCGCACCAGCCGGCCCCGTATGCGGCGCTGCTGGAGCACGGCACGGGCTCCCGCCGGTGGGCCGTGGTCTCCGCCTCCCCCGAGCGCTTCCTCTCCGGGCGCGAGGGCCGGTACAGCACCAAGCCGATCAAGGGCACCGCCGCCCGACTGGCCGACCCGGCCGGGGACGCCGAGGCCGCCCGCGCGCTCGCCGCCGACCCCAAGACGCGCGCCGAGAACCTCATGATCGTGGACCTGCTGCGCAACGACCTCTCCCGCGTGTGCGAGCCCGGCTCCGTGCAGGTGCCCTCCCTCATGGCGGTGGAGAGCTACGCGAGCGTCCACCAGCTCGTCTCCACGGTCACGGGGACCGCGCGGGCCGGCATCGAACCCGTGGACGTGGTGCGGTCGCTGTTCCCCGGCGGGTCGATGACGGGCGCGCCGAAGCGCCGCAGCGTCGAGCTGCTGGCCGCGTGGGAGGCCTCCCCGCGCGGGGTCTACTCCGGGGCGCTGGGGATGCTGAGCGCGGACGGGACGACGTCGTTGTCCGTCGTGATCCGCACGGCCGTGCTCGCCGGGGGCCGCTGGTCCGTGGGGGCCGGCGGGGCGATCGTCGCGGACTCTGACCCGGCCGCCGAGCACGACGAGGTCCTCATCAAGGCCCGCGGCCTGCGCCGGGCCCTCGCCCGCGCCGCCGGCACGGGCCTGCCGACGACGGCGCCCGACGTCGCCTGACCCCACCCTGTGGTTCGGGGGCGATATTCGGCGGTATTCCGACGGAATAACGCCGCAAACCGCCCCCAAACGAGGGGGGCGCCCACCCGTGCGGCCTGCCTAGGCTGGGGACATGGCCGATCCGCACCCCGTCCTCGCCGCCTCCGCCCCCGACCTCGACCCTGACGCGCTGGACGCCGTCCGCGCGCTCGTGGCCGCCGCCGAGCGTCCCGTGGTGCTCTCCGGGGCGGGGATGAGCGCCGAGTCCGGCATCCCCACGTTCCGCGACGCCCAGACCGGCCTGTGGGAGCGGTTCTCCGCGGAGGAGCTCGCCACGGAGGAGGCGTTCCTCGCGGATCCCGCGCTCGTGTGGTCCTGGTACCGTTGGCGTGCCCGGATGGTGCGGGCCCGCCGACCGAATCCGGGGCACGACGCCGTCGCCGCCTGGCAGCGCCGCACACCCGGCCTGGAGGTGGTCACCCAGAACGTGGACGACCTGCACGAGCGCGCCGGCGCCCGGGTCCTCGCGCACCTGCACGGGTCCCTGTTCGAGCACCGCTGCGCGGACTGCGGGGCCCCCGCCGACGTCGGCCCGGGCGCGCCCGCGGACGAGGCGACGACCGGCTCCGAGGCCGACCTCGAGGCGATGCTCCGCGAGGCACCGCCGGCCTGCACCGTGTGCGGGGACGGGCTGATCCGCCCGGGGATCGTGTGGTTCGGGGAGATGCTGCCGGCCGAGCCCTGGGACCGGGCGTTCGCCGCGCTCGAGGACTGCGACCTGTGCGTCGTCGTCGGGACGTCGGGCATCGTTCAGCCGGCGGCGTCCCTGCCGTTCGTGGCGCTGGGGGCCGGGGCCGCCGTCGTCGAGGTGAACCCCGTGGAGACCGAGCTGAGCGGCGCGGTGACGCACGCGCTGCGCGGCTCGGCCGGGGCGGTGCTGCCCGCGCTCGTCGCCGGCGTCTGGCCCGGGCCGTCGGGGGCCTTGTCGACTGCGAGGCACGTCACATGGTGACGCAATAGACAACACACGCATGACTTAATAGGCTCCCCTTGCCGGCCCGCCAGGAACCCCTGGCCCGCGGCGCCGCCCCCGCCACTCCTCCCGAATCGAGATTGCCATGCCCCAGTCCCGCGCCCTCTCGCGTGGTGTCCGCCTCTCGGCCGTGTCCGCCACGCTGCTGCTCGCCCTGACCGCCTGCGCCGGCGGCACCGGCGGCTCCGGCTCGGACTCCGCGTCCGGCGCGGCGTCCGGCTCCGCCTCCGCCGCCGAGTCGGACAAGAAGGTCACCCTGTACTCGGGCCGCAGCGAGGACCTCGTCCAGCCGATCCTGGACGAGTTCACCGACGAGACCGGCATCGAGGTGGAGGTCCGCTACGACAAGACCCCCGCCATGGCCGCGCAGCTGATCGAGGAGGGCGAGGGCTCCCCCGCCGACGTGTTCCTCTCCCAGGATGCGGGCGCGCTCGGCGCCGTCGCCAAGGAGGGCCTGTTCACGCCCCTCGCCCAGGAGACCCTGGACCGCGTGCCCGAGACCTACCGGGACGACGAGGGCGACTGGGTCGGCCTGACCGGCCGCGTCCGCGTGCTGGCCTACAACGAGGAGAAGGTCCCCGAGGCCGACCTCCCGACGTCGGTCGACGAGCTGACCGATCCGAAGTGGAAGGGCCGCGTCGGCGTCGCCCCCACCAACGCGTCCTTCCAGACGTTCGTCACCGCCCTTCGCCTGCAGAAGGGCGAGGACGAGGCCCGGACCTGGCTCGAGGACTTCGCCGCCAACGACCCGCAGCGCCGCGAGAAGAACGGCGAGATCCTCGCCGACGTGGACGCCGGCACCCTGGACACCGGCCTGGTCAACCACTACTACCTGTTCGAGCTGGCCCGGGAGAAGGGCGTCGCCCCGGAGGAGCTGGGCGCGTCCCTGCACTTCTTCCCCGACGGCGACCTCGGCTCGCTGGTGAACGTGTCCGGCATGGGCCTGGTGGGCGAGCAGGAGGACGGCGACGCCGCCGCCCTCGTGGAGTACCTTCTCTCCGAGGACGGTCAGTCGTACTTCGCCGAGGAGACCGGCGAGTACCCGCTCGTGGAGGGCGTGGAGCAGCCGGCCGGCTTCCCGGAGCTCTCCGAGGTCAAGGCCCCCGACGTGGACCTCAACGACCTGGACGACCTCCAGACCACCATCCAGATGATCCAGGAGGCGGGCCTGCTCTGACCCCCCGAGCGCCGGAGCCGGCCGTCCGCCGCACGCGCGGACGGCGCGCTCCCGCGGCGCTGACCGCCGCGGCCCTCGTGGCCGCGGCGGTCGCGCTCGTCCCCATCGGCTACCTGTTCCTGCGCACCGCCCAGGGCGGGTTCGGCCCCTGGCTGGACGCCGTCGTGAGCCCGCGCGTGGGCGCCCTGGCCGCCACCTCGCTCGCGCTCACCGCCGTGGTGACCGCGCTGTGCCTGGTGATCGGCGTGGGCGCCGCCTGGCTCGTCACCCGCACCGACACGCCCGGCCGCGGCCTGCTGGCCGTCCTGCTGGCGCTGCCGCTGGCCGTGCCCTCCTACGTGGCGGCGTTCACGTGGGTGTCCGTCTCGGACCTGCTGCCCGGCGTGGAGGCGGGGCGCTTCGAGGGGTTCTGGGCCGCGGTGACGGTGATGACCCTCTACACGTACCCGTACGTATACCTGCCGGTGGCGGCCGCGCTCTCCCGCATCGACCCCGGCCAGGAGGACGTGGCCCGCTCGCTCGGCCGCGGCCCCGCCGCCACGCTGTTCACCGTCACGCTCGCCCAAGTGCGCCCGGCGATCGCCGGCGGCGCCCTGCTGGTGGCCCTCTACGTGCTCTCCGACTTCGGCGCCGTGGCCATCCTGCGCCTGGACACCTTCACCCGGGCGATCTTCACGGCGCTCGAGGTGGGCTTCAACCGGCAGCTCGCCCTCACCCTGGCCACCGTGCTCGTGCTGCTGACGGTGCTGGTGCTCTGGGGCGAGTCCCGCACCCGCCGGGCCGACGACGGCGTCCGCTCCGGTCGCACGGTCCGCCGGGTCAGCGTGCACCGGCTGGGCCGGTCCCGCTGGGTCGGCACCGGGCTCCTCGCCGTGGTCACGGGCGCCGCGCTGGGCGTGCCCGCGGTGAGCCTGGTCCGCTGGATGGGCGAGGGCACGTCCCTGTCCGCCGTCCGGGACCGCTGGCTCGACGCCGTCTCCGGCTCCGTGGTCCTGGCGGGCGCGGGCGCGGCGCTCACCCTCGCCCTCGCCCTGCCGATCGGCATCCTCGCCGCCCGCCACCCGGGGCGCGTCTCCCGGATCGCCGAGCGCGCCGCGTTCCTCGCGCACGGGCTGCCCGGCGTCGTCGTGGGGCTCTCCCTCGTGTTCCTCGGGGTCTCCCTGGTCCCGGCGCTCTACCAGACCACGTGGATGGTGGCCTTCGCCTACGCCACCCTGTTCCTGCCGCTGGCGGTCACGTCGGTGGCCGGGGCCGTCGCCCAGTCCTCCCCTGCCCTCGAGGAGGCGGCCCGGTCCCTGGGCTCCTCGGGCGCCGAGGTGCTGCGCCGCGTGACCCTGCCGCTGGCGCTGCCGGGGGTGGGCGCCGGCGTCGCGCTGGTGGCCCTCACCGCCATGAAGGAGCTGCCCGCCACGCTGCTGCTGCGGCCCACCGGCATGGACACGCTCGCCACCCGCCTGTGGAACGCCACCAGCGTGGGCCGGTACGCCGAGGCCGCCCCCTACGCGCTCACCCTCGTGCTGCTCGCCGCGGTGCCCACGTGGGTGGTGGTCCACCGCACGGGGATCGTCGCGGCCGTGCGCGGCCGCTCGAGCGCCCCGTCGACCCCGAACGAGGTGTCAGAATGACCGCCATGCCCTCCCCCGCCGCCTCGACCCGCGCGTCCCGCCCGGCCGGTCCCCGGCCCGGCGTCGGCCACGCCGTGTCCGTGGCCGACCTCGGCGCCTCCTACGGGGAGGGGCCCGTCCTGGAGGGCGTGCAGTTCGACCTGGAGCCGGGCGAGCTGCTCGCCGTGCTCGGCCCCTCCGGCTGCGGGAAGACCACGCTGCTGCGCTGCCTGGCCGGCTTCGAGCGCATCGAGTCCGGCCGCATCAGCCTTGCCGGCTCCGTGGTGGCCCTGCCCCGCGTGCACGTGCCCGCCCACCGCCGGCACGTGGCCGTGGTGCCCCAGGACGGCGCCCTGTTCCCGCACCTGAGCGTGGCGGAGAACGTGGGCTTCGGGCTGCGCCGCCGCCGGCCCGGGCGGATGGCCCGCATCCAGGAGTGCCTCGAGCTCGTGGACCTCGCCGGCCACGGCGAGCGCATGCCGCACGAGCTCTCCGGCGGCCAGCAGCAGCGCGTGGCCCTGGCCCGGGCGATGGCCCCGCGCCCGCCGCTGATCCTGCTGGACGAGCCCTTCGGCGCCCTCGACGCCTCCCTGCGCAGCGGCCTGCGCCGGGACGTGCGCCAGGCGCTGAAGGAGGACGGCGCCACGGCCGTGCTCGTCACCCACGACCAGTCCGAGGCCCTGTCCATGGCCGACCGCGCGGCCGTGATGCGGGCCGGGCGCCTGCGCCAGCTGGGCACGCCGGACGAGGTGTACGCGCACCCGGCCGACGCCTGGGTCGCCGCGTTCGTCGGGGAGGCCTCCCTGCTGCCGCTGCTGGACGTGACCGGGCCGGAGCGCGACGGCGGCCGGCGGATCGGGCGCACCGCCCTCGGCCCGGTGCCCCTGCACGGGGCGCGTGCGGCCACGGCTGTGCCCGGGGACCTCGTGGTGGTCCGCCCCGAGCACGTGCGCGGCACCCTCGACCCGACCGTTGACGTGGACGGGGTCGAGGCCGCGCGCGTCTGGACGCCCGCCACCGTGGTGGACGTGGACTACCGCGGCCACGACTCGGTGGCCACGGTCCAGCTGGCCGACGGCACCCGGGCCCAGGCCCGCGTGGAGGGGGCGCTGCCCCCGCTCGACGCCGCCTGCGGGGTCCGGCTCGCGGGCCCGTGCGCCGTCGTCGCCCCGGGCGAGTGACCGGCCCGGGGCGGCCCCTCAGATCCAGACGCGCCGGAACTCCGCGCCCTGCACCAGGGTGTGATGCCACTCGACGGCGGTCGAATCGGTGAGCGAGGCGATCTGGTCGATCACCACGCGCCGCCGGGCGGCGTCGTCGGGGGCCTGCGCCCAGTCGAACGTGAACATCGGCTCGAGGTACCGGTCCCCCGTCGCGTCGAGCAGCGCCACGAGCTCCGCGAGCACCTCGCGCTGCCGCGCGTAGAGCGGCTGGCGCTGCTCGGCGGTCATCACGTAGGCCGCCGCGATGCCCTTCATCACGGCGATCTCGGTCTCCGTCTCCTCGGGCACCACGACGTCGGCGCCGTGGCGGGTGAGCGGCTCGTTGCCGAACACCTGGCGCGTGGCGTCGAAGGCGGCGCTGCAGAACCGGCCGATCAGCTGGCTCGTCATGTCCTTCATCGCCGCGAGTGCCCGCCGGGAGCCGTCCATCTCGGAGACCCACACGTCGGTGGCCTCGAGGCGGGCCAGGGCCGCGTCGACCTCGGCCGGGTCCGTGTGCGGCAGGTACCACTGGCGGGTGGTCTCCACGACGCGCTGCCGATGCTCCGGGATGGCCAGCCACTTGAGCTGGAACACGGCGTTGACCACGCCGTCCTCGACGTCGTGCACGGAGTAGGAGATGTCGTCCGCGAGGTCCATGACCTGGGCCTCCATGGACGTGCGCGTGCCGGACACCCCGGCGCGGAACCAGCGGAACACGGGCAGGTCGTCCTCGTAGACGCCGAACTTGCGCGAACGCGTGCCGTCGGGGCGCAGCGGGGCGTCCTCACGGGTCCACGGGTACTTGCATGCGGCGTCGAGGGCGGCGCGCGTGAGGTTCAGGCCCGCGGAGGAGCCGTCCGCGAAGAGCTTCTTCTGCTCGAGGCGGGCCAGCAGGCGCAGGGTCTGGGCGTTGCCCTCGAAGCCGCCGACGTCCTCGCTGAGCGCGTCGAGCGCCTTCTCCCCGTTGTGCCCGAAGGGCGGGTGGCCGAGGTCGTGGGACAGGCAGGCGGTGTCCACGAGGTCGGGGTCGCAGCCCAGCGACCGGCCGAGCTCACGCCCCACCTGCGCCACCTCGAGCGAGTGCGTCAGGCGGGTGCGGGCGAAGTCGTCCGCGTCCGGGGCGACCACCTGGGTCTTGGCCCCCAGCCGGCGCAGGCCCGCGGAGTGCAGCACGCGGGCACGATCCCGCTCGAAGTCCGAGCGGTACGAGGACTTGGGCGGCTCGGGCAGCCACCGCTCCCGGTCCCACGGCGTGTAGCCGGGGGTCTGCACGGCGCGGCCGGCATACGGGGGCCGGCCCTCGGGGCCGAACAGCACCGGCTGGTGGGCGGCGCCGGTCCAGGGCGACGACGGCGCGGCGGGCACTCCGGCGGCGGGCTCCGGCGTCGTGGGCTCAGCCACCGGAGACGTCCAGCTCGGCGGCCGCGATCATGGCCTGCTGCTCGGCATTGAGCTCGCGGGAGTCGAGCCAGCCGTCCGGCAGGTGCGGGCGCTTGGGGGCGCCGGCCCGGCCGCGCGGGCCCTCGGCGGCCTCGCCCGGGTAGGGCTGGTCCCGGTCCACGCGGGCGAGGATCTCGCGCAGCGTGGCCAGGTCCGGGACGGTCGCCAGGGCGGTGCGGATCTCCGAGCCCACGGGGTAGCCCTTGAAGTACCAGGCCACGTGCTTGCGGATGTCCCGTAGCGCCTTGAGCTCGTCGCCGCCGAAGGTGTCCACGAGCAGCTCGGCGTGGCGGTACAGCGTGTCCGCGACCATGCCCAGGGTCGGGTGGAACCGGTCCTGGCGGCCCTCGAACGCGGCCTGCAGATCCCCGAACAGCCAGGGCCTTCCCTGGCAGCCGCGGCCGATCACGACGCCGTCCACGCCCGTGCGCTCGACCATCGCGATGGCGTCCTCCGCGGACCAGATGTCGCCGTTGCCGAGCACGGGGATGTCCGGCAGGGCCTCGCGCAGCCGGGCGATGTCGTCCCACACGGCGGTCCCCGAGTAGAACTGGCGGGTGGTGCGGCCGTGGAGGGCGACGGCGGCGACGCCGAGGTCGCGGGCCGTGCGGCCGGCGTCGAGGAAGGTCAGGTGGTCCTCGTCGATGCCGCGACGCATCTTCACGGTCACCGGGATGTCCTTCTTGGCCGCCTCGGTGACGGCGGCCTTCACGATCGAGGCGAACAGCTCCGACTTCCACGGCAGGGCCGAGCCGCCGCCGCGGCGGGTCACCTTGGGCACGGGGCAGCCGAAGTTCATGTCGATGTGGTCGCAGCGGTCCTCCTCGACCAGCATCCGCACCGCCGCGCCGGTGGTGACCGGGTCCACGGAGTAGAGCTGCACGGAGCGGGGCACCTCGTCCGGGTCGTGCTGGATGATCCGCATCGACTCGGGCTTCCGCTCGACCAGCGCGCGGGCCGTGACCATCTCGTTGACGTAGAGGCCGCCACCGTACTCGCGGCACAGGCGGCGGAACGCCGTGTTGGTGATGCCGGCCATCGGGGCGAGCACCACGGGGACGTCGATGGTCAGCGGCCCCAGCCGCAGCGGGGGCAGGGCCAGGCGGTCCGTCGTCGGGGCGGGGTGGCGGGCCTCGTGGAGCTGATCGTCGTCGGTGATGCGGCGGCCCGCACCGGCGGACTTGGCGTAGTGCGCTGCGTGGGGGTCGACGACGTCGGGGGCGCCGTCGACCGCCGCCGCGGCGGGGAGGGTGTGGGAAGAAGTCATGTCGGACCCCATTCTTCCATTCCGCCCGGCACCCGCGTCACCGTGCCCCACGACGAGGCCCGCTGGGAGGCGATCGCAGAGGCACCCCGCCGGGACGGGCAGACCGTCCTCCCGGCGGGTCAGGCCTCCGACGCCGGCGCCGCGTCCCCGCCGTCGAGCACCGCCAGCAGGTCAGCACCGGCGAACATCTGAGCGGTCTGACGCGCCGAGGGGGTGCCCGCGTCCGGGTCCGCACCGGCCGCGAGCAGATGCCGCATCGAGGCGACATCCCGTTTGAACGTGGCGCAGGTCAGGGCGCGCTGGCCGCGATCGTTGGCGTGCTCGATCTCGGCGCCGGCCTCGATCAGCATCGCCACCGTGTCCGGGTGCTCGTGATAGGCGGCGAGCGTGAGGAAGGAGTCGCCCGCGTGGTTGCGCAGGCGCGTGCTCACCCCGGCGTCCAGGTACGCCTTCAGCTGGGCCGTGTCCCCGTCACGCGCCATGTCGAAGAGCCGGTTCGCCAGCTCGATGTCCTTCTCGCTCCACTGCTCACTCATGCCCGCCAGTATGGCGGACGCCGCGACGATCGACCGCTCCGCAGCGACATCTCCGCGGGTCTGCCCGCAGGTGATGTCGCCGGCCGGCGGTCAGACGAGCACCGGGAACAGCCCCGCCCGCCCCGCGGTTGCACCCGGCATGACCCGCAAGCACCTCGGCTTCCTCAACTTCGGCCACTGGATCCACCGTCCCGGCGCCGAACCGGACGCGCGGCAGGCCCTCGACGACGTCGTCGCCATGGCCGTGGCCGCCGAGGACGCCGGGCTCGACGGCGCCTGGCTCCGCGTCCACCACTTCCAGCGGATGTTCTCCTCGCCGTTCCCGATCCTCGCCGCGATGGCCGCCCGCACCGAGCGGATCAGCCTCGGCACCGGCGTGATCGACCTGCGGTAGCGCATGTCGGGGTTGCAACACTCGTCCACGTAAGCTTGGTTGCATGGTCGAACTGGTAGCGCTGAGGAAGACGAACGAGGTGGCGGCCTACGTCCGCGCCTCCATGGACCGCAAAGGCGACCGCTGGACGGTCGATACACAACTGAGGAAGATCAGGGCATTGGCCGAGGCCAAGGACTGGAACGTGGTCGAGGTCTACGAGGACAACGCGGTGTCGGCGACGAAGAAGCGTCGAGCTGGCACCCGCTGGGCCGAGATGTTGGACGACGCCCGAGCAGGTCGATTCTCGATGGTCGTCGCCGTGGACATGGACCGACTGCTGCGGAGCACGAAGGACCTCAACACGCTGATCGACCTCGGCCTGCGCGTCGTCACAGTGGACGGCGAGATCGACCTCTCGACGGCCGACGGAGAGTTCCGAGCGACGATGCTCGCCGCTCTCGCCCGGTTCGAGGCTCGACGCAAGGCGGAGCGGCAGATCAGGTCGAACGAGCGCCGCCGCGCCGAAGGCATCCCGGCGTCCACCTGGAAGGCGTTCGGTTGGACGAGGGAGGGCGAGCTGATCGAGGAGGAGGCCGCCGCAGTTCGGCGGGCCTTCGATGCGTTCCTCGGTGAGCCGTCGCTTTCGATCCGTCGCATCCGGGAGGACTTGAACAGCGCTGGCCACCTCACCGCCCGCGGGTCGGAGTTCTCCGTCGATGCTGTGCGGTATCTGCTGGCGAACTCGCTCTACGCTGGCTTCATCCGCCACTACAAGACCGGCGAGCTGTACCCGGTGCAGGGCGAGGCGTTCCCGCCCATCGTCGGCGAGCAGACGTGGCGGGCCGCGGTGGCGAAGCTGGAGGACAACGTGCGGAGGTCGGCGAGGCAGGGCAATCAGCCGAAGTACCTCCTGTCCACGATCGGCCTCTGTGGGAAGTGCGGCGCGACGCTCGTCTCGGGGACGAACAGCCGCAAGCAGCCGACGTACCGTTGTGGCGAGCAGTTCCATCTCACCCGCCAGCGCGAGCCCGTCGATGCGATGGTCACCGAGGCGGTGCTCACGCGCCTGTCGTCCGTGGACGTGCACGACCTCGTGATGCCGCAGGAAGCCGCCGGGCCGGATCGCGAGGAACTGCTGACCGAACGGAACGCCCTGGTCGAGCGGGTGAAGGAGCTGAGCCCGCTGCTGCGCGACATCCATCAGCCGGTCCTGGAGATCACGGCGGCGATCAACGACGTGAAGGCTCGCATCGACGAGATCGACGCGGAGCTGCTCGACCGCTCGGTGTCGGTGGCGGCGAAGCTGCTGGCGGAGGTCGATGAGCCGGTCGGCACCGCGGAGCGCCGCGAGGTTGTCGAGTCGAAGTGGAAGGCGTTGGACATGGACCGTCGCCGGATGCTCGTGGACGAGCTGGTGACGGTGACCATCGAGCCCATCATGCCGGGTCACGTGAAGTTCGACCCCGATCTCGTGCGGATCGAGCCGAGACGCGACTGACTCATGACTCGACTCGTCATTGCACTGGTGAGTCGAGTCATGGAAGAATGGTTGCAGACAAGAAGATCCCACCGGGGCCGCGACTTAGAAGCGCGGGGTTCTGCTCCCGGATGAGTAGCCGGTCAAACAGCCCAATTACCGTGGCGGGGAACCGGAAGATACTCATGTCTGAGGACTTCCGATGTCTGTCGTTATCGACGTTCCCCGCGCATCCGCGCTCGTCCGCCCTGGCCTCGATCAGGGCTCCGCTCCTTCTCCGCAGGCAGACGGCCACGATCCCGTCATCGCCGCCGCCCGCGCCGCTGGCCGCCGAGCCGGTGAGCGCCTGGCACTCACTCCGCTGACCCCGCGCCAGCGCGCCGCCGTTGCCTCTGTGATGGGCGGTGGTCGCTGATGAGCGCGAACTCCGCCGCCTTCGATCACTTGACCGGCTTCCGCTGGCGTCAGGGCGACCCGTCCCTCGCCGACGCCGAGGCCCAGCTCTACGACCTCGGCGTGCTCCGCTCTGTGCTGGAGGAGGCCGTCGAGATCGCCGTCGCCGACGCCCGAGCCGATGGGGTGACCTGGGCCAGGATCGGCGACGCCCTCGGCGTCACGCATCAGGCTGTCATCAAGCGCTACGGCCGGGGCGGTGGTCGCTGATGTACGCCGACGCACGCAACCTCAGCACCGCTCCCACCAACCTGACCCCGCCCGGAGGGCCTGGCCTGGCACCCGCCGAAGGCGGGCTGCCCGTCGTCGTGATGGCTGCCCGTAGCCGTGCTTCGCACTCCAAGAGTTACGAGACCCCCATTCGTTCCTACGGGCGCGGCAAGGGCTTGTCGATTGCCGCGCCTTGCAACAACATGCCTGGTCAGCGGCCTGTTCCGCCCTCGCTCCGTCGCGTGGTCCCGCGGGATCATATGGGGTCTCATTTGGGGGTCAATAGGGGGTCATTTAGGCGCCGCACTCCCTCTGAGGCCCTCCGCGCCGCCCGCGGCGGGGGTGGTCGCCGTGGCTAAGCAGGAGAACAACCCGACGAGCATCGGGCTCACGCAGTACCTCGATCCGTCGTACTGGGCCTGGGCTGCCGAGGACCCGAACGGGGCCGCGCTGCTCCAGCAGGGTGCCGAGGCGATCCTCGCCTACGTGGTGCAGCGGCTCGAGGCCACCGGCTGCCAGGTCGTCGAGGCCTACGGCATCGTGCACGACAGGGACGAGCGCGAGGTCTGGAGTGACACGGAGAAGGCCCTGGTGGTCGAACCGAAGCCCGAGCACCTGCACGCCGTGATCAAGTTCGCCAGCCGTGCGAAGAGTGCGCCGCTGGATCGGCTCGCGTTCGGCATCGGCGTCGAGCCCCAGTACGTCGAGAAGCCTGGCCGCGGGCGGTACGCCTTCGACAACATGCTGTCGTATCTGACGCACGTGAAGTACGCGGACAAGCACCAGTACGCGCCTTCGGAGGTCGCCACGGTGCGTGGGCCTGACTACCTCGGGATCGACGCCCAGCGCCGGGAGACGTGGCTGAAGGGCCGCGCCCACGTGAAGAAGAAGATCGTCGCCGAGAACTTCGAGGACATGCGGGAGCGCGTTCTCCAAGGTGAGATCACGCGGGATCAGATCATGCTCACGGACGAGCTGTTCGATATCTACTCGCGGCATCAGCGGGAGATCGACGACGCGCTGTCGGCCTACGGCCAGCGTCGCGCATACCGGGCGGCGGCGAAGCTGCGCGCCGGTGAGTTCTCGACGCACGTGGTGTTCGTCCATGGGGATGCCGGGATCGGCAAGACCCGGTTCGCCACGGACTTCATTACCGAGGCGATCAACGCGGCGAACGCGCACGGCGAGCGGTGGCAGGTCTACCGGGCCGCGACGGGGAACCCGCTTGATGACTGGCGGGGCGAGGAAGTGCTGCTGCTGGACGATCTGCGGGCCTCGGCGATGGATGCGAACGACTGGCTGCTGCTGCTCGATCCGTACAACGCCTCGCCTGCGAAGGCCCGCTACAAGAACAAGGGCGAGGTCGCCCCGCGCCTCATCGTCATCACGGCGACGATCGAGCCCGTCGAGTTCTTCTACTACGCCCGCCAGAAGGGCAACGTGGACGAGGCGCTGGACCAGTTCATCCGCCGGCTGGCCTCGGTCGTGAAGGTCTATCGTGCCGACGACATCAATCGTTACCTCGTGCAGCACATCGGGAAGATCGAGCCCTACGAGTGGCACCAGTGCAGCGTTCCGACCGCCGCGCACACGCCCGGTATGTACGGCAACGCGTACCACCAGAACGTCGGGTCGCGGGAACTGACCTACGGCCCGGAGACCTCGGCCGAACATGATGCGGAGGGCGCGGTTGCTGAGCTGCTGGGTGGGCTCGCGGTGCGGAGCCCTGACGTGCCGCTGGCGCTGATCGGAGGTGCCGCATGAGCACCGAACGCGATGCGCTCTTCCAGGGGGTCGAGGGGGCCGGAGGCCCCTCGCAAGCAGCCGGGGAGGACATGAGCGCCAGCGAAACGTCCGACACGGCTACTGCTTGCCACTCTGGCGTACAGGTGGAGCAGCAGACCGACTCCCAGGTGAACACCGGTCGGGCTGATGCGGAGGCTGTGCGCCAGAGTCACGGCGGCGCGAAGCGTCGTCGTGGGGGCGGCGGGAGGCTCGACACCCGCTTCGATGACGCCACGCTCGCGGCGCTTCGCACTCGTGCGAAGCGGCTCGGGCTGGCTCCGAGCACGTGGGTGCGGACCGTCGTGCGCGATGCCCTGCACGCCTCTCGGAGCGAGGAGCTGGATGCCGCCGTGGCCGCGCAGCTGCTCGGGGTCGAGGAGCGCGTGCAGGCGTCTGCTGATGCTCGGGAGCTGGCCGCCCAGGTGCGCCCGCTCGCGATCAACGTCAACGACCTGGACCGCCGTGCTCGCGCGGGTGAGCCGGTGGCGCTGTCGGCGGAGGTGCCCGAGCTGATCGAGCTGCTGCACGAGGTCCGCGCGCTGCTCGGGGATCGGGCGGCCTCATGAGCACGACGCATTACAGTCCGAGCGCCAACGCCGCCGACACCGAGCGCTACATCCGGGGCAAGGAGGACGAGCGCGGCGTCGCGATCACGGGCGACGTGCCGGGAGGCCCCGGCGCGTTCTCGGCGCGCGCCCGCGCGCTCACCCAGAACACGAAGCGTGACGTCGAGGCGCTGCACTACAGGCAGTCGTTCAGCGACGACGAGTTCGACCCAAAGAATCCTGAGGACGTGCAGCGGGTGAACGATCTGGGTTACCAGCTCGCGAAGAAGATGCACCCCAACGCGGACTGCCTCGTGGTGAGCCATGTGGACGGACGCGGGAAGAAGCCGCACAACCACATCTTGGTCATCAACCACAGCAATCGGACGGGGAAGGCGCTCTCGGACTATCGCACGTTCCACGACCGCAAGGCCGGGAACCAGCGGGGCGTTCAGTCAGCGAACGACGAGCTCATGCGCGAGCACGGTCTCTCGGTCGTGAAGCGTCTGGAGCACGCGCCGAAGGACTGGGAGCTGCGCCGCGAGGACTTCGCCGAGGGCGGGCTCGACCGCGAGATGGGCGACCGGATGAGCGCCGCCCTGGCTGATCCCCGTGCGGTGGACAAGGCCGGTCTCGAAGCGGTGATCGAGGAGCAGAACCAGCAGCTCGGCGATGACGGGGAGCGGGTGCCGCGGATGCGGTTGCACAGCCCCGTCAGCAAGAAGGGCAAGCGCGCCGGGCAGGAGACCTGGACGCTCTACATCGAGGACCGCCGCGGCGAGTCCGGACGCGCCGAGCGCCGCAAGCGCGCGAGCGCACTCTCGGCGGACTTCACCCCGGAGGGCGCGCAGGCGTTCTTCGACTATCACCAGCAGCAGGAGGAGCAGGAACATGAGCGCAGCGCTCGACAGGCTGAAGCAGCAGAACGCGCAGAGCGGATCGCAGCAGCAGCTCGACAGTCCGGAGACGATGGAGGCGTTGACCTCGATCCTCGCCGCCGTCGAGGCGCAGAACGCGAGGCTCGACCGGCTGGCCGAGCAGCAGAAGAAGCTCGCAGGGTTCGTGAAGGTCATGGACGAGGAGACGACGAGGCGGCTGGAGCGGATCACGGCCTCGGCGTCGACCTCCTCGCCCTCCAGCGACGCGTCCGCGAGGATCGCGAGTATCGAGAGCAGGCTGAACGAGATCGCGAGCACGCTCGGCGAGTTCGCGCAGAGTCTCAACGGCGAGAGCTTGAACGCCGCGTCGCAGAGCTTGGTCGCGGAGGCGCAGAGGAATCACGCGGCTACGGCATCGGCGATTGAGGGGCTCAAGGCGCAGGCCGCGGCGAACCAGAAGCTCGTCAGCCAGGTCGGCGGCGCGGTGCAGCGGATCGAAAAGCGCACCGAGGAGCGAGTCGTGAAGGCCGTCGAACAGGTCGCCGGGGAGGCGTCTGCCACGATCGCGGCAAACCTCGACGCATCGAACGAGCGCGCCGAGCGGATCATCGCTGCCACGGCGAAGCTGGAGGCCCGTCAGCTCTGGTCGGCCGCCGCCGCGATGTGCCTCGCACTCCTGCCGGTGGTGGTGGTCGTCGCCGGGCTCTGGATGGGCATCGCTGGGCTCATCACAGGCGCTCAGTGGGCGCTGGACGTGGACGGTAGCGTGTGGCTCGGGATCGGGCGCTGGCTCGTGATCGCCGCGGGCCTCGCGGCGGCCGGCTACGGGGTCTTCGCGTCCGTCCGCTGGGTTGCTGGCCTCGTGGAGACCTGGAAGGGTCGCGGGATGCCGACGTGGCCGAACTGGCGACGATGACTGGAGCCACTCGAACTACTGACCCCGGTCAGTAGTCGAACGATTGCCGCAGCAGCCGGTCGAGCGACGTCGGTGCCGCCGCAGTCGCCGGAGGACGATCGCCGCTGTGACGGCCACCCCGACTGCGATCCCGGCACCGATGAGCCAAGGGTTGCCGAGGAAACCTCCGATACCTGCGAGGGCTCCGCCCGCGGCGAGGAGAGGCAGGCCGCAGCAGATCAGCAGCGGAAGCGCGCAGCATGCCAACAGGAGCAAGCCCGTCCCAGCACCGACAAGCACGCCCGCGCGATGCGAGTCGTGGTCCTTATCGCCGCTCATCGTCTGTTCCTCTCCCAGCTGAGCGTTCCCCCCGATTGTCTGCGTGCGCGTTCACGCGCAGCACGACAGGAGCGACGGATCGGTGGTGAAGGCCTTGGCGGCGATCCGGATGCCCTCGGCCATGGTCAGGTAGGGGGCCCAGGCGTCGGCGACCTCGGCGACCGTCTTGCCGAGCACGTGGACCCCGGCGGCGGCGAGCTCGCCGGCGTCCTTGGCGACGGCGGTGATGCCGAGAATCTTCCCGGTGTCGGCGTCCACGACGATCTTGACGAAGCCGCGGGTGTCGCGGTTGACCAGTGCGCGGGGCACGTGGTGCAGCGGCAGGACGCGGCAGTCGCAGCGGATCCCGGCGGCGACGACGTCCTTCTCGGTCATCCCGACCGCGCCGATCGCCGGGCCGGTGAACGTCACCCTCGGCAGTCGGGCGTAGTCCACGGCCCGGTCGGCGTCGGCGAACGCGTTCTCGGCGACGAGGGTGCCGTGGTGGGCGGCGACGTAGACGAACTCGGGGTGGCCGGTCACGTCGCCTGCGGCCCAGATCCGCGGGTGGGAGGACTGCATCCGGTCGGAGACGACCACCTCGCCGAGGTCCCCGGTCTCGACCCCGACCCTGTCGAGGCCGAGCCCGTCGGTGACCGGTCGTCGTCCGAGGGCGACGAGCACCTGGTCGGCGCGGAACTCCTCCCGCCCCCCGGCGACGTCCGCGGTGACGACGGCCTGCCCGGTCGCGGCGTCGCGGGACACCCGCGTCGGCAGCGCGCGGCGGACCACCCGGATGCCCTCGTCGGCGAACACCTCCTCCAGCGTCCTGGACACCTCCGGCTCCTCCTTCGACGCGAGCCGGGACCGGACCAGCACGGTGACCTGGGAGCCGAGCCGGGCGAACAGCTGCGCCTGCTCCAGGGCGACGTAGCCGCCGCCGAGCACGAGCAGGGACTCAGGGAGTTCGGTCAGCTCCATCGCCGTGGTCGAGGTCAGGTACCCGGTCTCGTCCAGGCCGTCGATCGGCGGGGCCCACGGCCGAGAGCCGGTCGCCACCAGGAAGTGCCCGGCCTCGATCGTCTCGGTGCTGCCGTCGTCCCCGGCGACCTGGAGGACCGGAGCGTCGGGGGTGCCGGCGAACGCGGCGTCGCCGCGGCGGACGGCCCACCCGTAGGAGTCGGCGACGTCGGCGTACTTCTCGCCCCGCAGCGACTCGACCAGCGCCTGCTTCCCGGCGATCAGGGCGGGCATGTCCACCGGCCCCGCCGTCGTCGCGATCCCCGGGAACCGGTCGGCGGCGTCGGCCGCGGAGTGCCGTGCGTCGGCCGCGGCGATCAGGGCCTTCGACGGCACGCAGCCGGTGTTCACGCAGGTGCCGCCCAGCGTCCCGCGCTCGATCATCACCACCGACTTGCCGAGCGTGGTCGCGCGGATCGCGGCGGCGAACGCACCACCGCCCGATCCGATGATGGCGAGGTCGTACTTCGTGGGCATCGCAGCTCCTGTCAACACTTGGTCTTCCGGTCTGTCTCAGCCATACTGGACCTTCCAGTGCAGGGGAAGGTCAAGAGGACTTCTGCCGAAAGAAGAGGGGGCCTGCGATGCGCATCGGGGAACTCGCCGAGCGGGCGGGAACGACGGCGAAGACGCTGCGGTTCTACGAGGAGCAGGGCCTGCTGCCGCCGGCCGAGCGCACGCCGTCCGGATACCGCGACTACGCGCCCGAGACGGCCGCCCGGATCGACTTCGTCCACCGCGGCCAGGCCGCGGGCCTCACCCTCGCCCAGATCCGCCAGATCCTCGACATCCGCGACGACGGCGCTGCTCCCTGCGAGCACGTGCGCGACCTCCTCGACGCACGCCTCGCCGAGATCGAGCAGCAGATCGCCCAGCTCGCCGCGCTGCGCGACACCATCACCGAGCTCAGACGCGACGCCGCGCAGCCCGACCCCGACTCGTGCAGCGCGGACCAGGTCTGCCGGTACCTGTAAACGGCAGAGCCGGTCGCACCAACGCCACAAGCCCGACATGCGGTATGAGAACCCCCTGTACATGGCCGAGGCCGCGGCCACCACGGACCTCATCTCCGGCGGCCGGCTCGAGCTCGGCGTCTCCCGCGGCTCACCCGAGGCCGCCCTCGACGGCCAGGCGCAGTTCGGCTACGCCCTCGACGAGGGGCAGACCTGGGCCGACGTGACCCGAGAGCGCGGACGCCGGTTCCTCTCGGCCGTGCGCGGCGAGGGCATCGCGACGCCGGACCTCACCTCCGGCTGGGCGCACAGCTCGCAGCCGCTGCGGATCGAGCCGCACTCCCCCGGGCTCGCGGACCGCATCTGGTGGGGGTCCGGCTCCGTGGGCTCGGTGGCCGGCGCCGCCACGGACGGCTACAACATGCTCTCCTCCACCCTGCTCCTGCAGGACGACGGCCGACCCTTCCACGTGCAGCAGGCCGACCAGATCGCCCGCTACCGGGAGGCCTTCGCCGCGGCCGGCCACACGGGCCCGGGCCGCACGGCGGTCACGCGCTCCGCGTTCGTCATCCAGGACCGGGAGGACGAGCTGTACTTCGGCCGGGAGCGGGCCTCGCGCGACTCCTCCGGCATGCTCGAGGGCGGCGCCGCCCGCTCCGGCCCGACCTATGCCGGGTCCGCCGAGGAGGTCGCGGAGAAGCTCGCCGCCGACGACGCCGTCGCCGCCGCCGACTGGGTCCTGTTCGCCAACCCCAACCAGCTCGGGGTCGAGTACAACGCGAAGATCTTCGCCGGCTGGGCGGAGGTCTGGCGCCTGCTCGGCTGGGATGCATGAGCGAGGCCCCGCCTCACCTTCCGGCCGCCGACGACGGCGTCGCCCGAG
Organism: Micrococcus sp. Mcc89; assembly: GCF_024519795.1. Classification (NCBI taxonomy): domain Bacteria; kingdom Bacillati; phylum Actinomycetota; class Actinomycetes; order Micrococcales; family Micrococcaceae; genus Micrococcus; species Micrococcus sp. Mcc89. Next base: position 23,814 of record NZ_JALJRI010000010.1, read on the forward strand.
CCCGTCGCGCGCGCTGGGCCGTCACCGCCGCCTTCGCGACGAACGGCGCCCTGCTCGGCGCGCTCATCCCGCACTACCCGGAGGCCAAGGCCGCGTTCGGCCTGGACCCGGCCGCGTTCGGCCTGCTCGTCATCGCGCTCGCCGTGGGCGGCACGCTCGCCGGGCCCCTGCCCGCGCCGATCCTGCGCCGGTTCGGCGCCCGCCGCGTCATGCTCGCCGGCAGCGTGGCCATCGCCCTGCTCACGACGGCGGCCGGTCTCGTCCTCGACGTCGCCGGGGCGGGCGCGGGGGCCGGGCACGGTGCGGGCACGGCCGCGGCCTGGCCGCTGTGGGTCTTCGCGGGCCTCGTCGTGGCCTCGGGCGTGCTCGACGCCGTCGTGGACACCGCCCAGAACGCGCAGGGCCTGCAGGTGTAGACCCGGCTGGCCCGGCCCGTGCTCACGACCATGCACGCCGGCTGGAGCCTCGGAGCGGCCGCCGGTGCCGGGCTCGGTGCGGCGGTCATCACCGTGGGCGGCCCCGCGGCCCTGCACCTGGGGCTCAACGGCGCCGTGTGCGTCGCGGTGCTGCTGGGGGTCCGGCGCCTGTTCCTGGCGGAGGCTCCCGTGGACTCGGCGTCCGCCCGCGGCGCCGCGGATCAGTCACCCGCACCGTCGGAGACGTCCACGCCGCCTGCCCCGGCCGCCCAAGCCCTCCCCCGCCGCGCCGCCGTGGCCGTGCTCGTCCCCGCCGTGGTGATCGCGATGGCCGGGTTCGGCGTGGAGGAGTTCGGCAACGCGTGGGCCACCCTGTTCCTGATCACGGAGCGCGGCCTGGATCCGGCCGCGGCGGTGCTCGGCGCGTCGACGCTGCTGGGCGCGCAGTTCGTCGGACGCCTCGCGGGCGACCGCACCCTCGCCGCCCTGGGACGCCGCGGGGCGCTGACGGCGGGGCTGGGCGCCGTCGTCGTGGGGCTGGGGCTGGCCCTGGCGCCGCTGCCCGAGCCGGTGGCCGTGCCTGCCGCGTTCGCGGGGCTGGCCCTGGCGGGGCTCGGCTGCGCCGTGGTGGTGCCCGTGGCCTATGCGCTCGGCGACGAGGCGCCCGGGCTCCGGCCGCAGACCGGGCTGGCGGTGACGAGCTGGTGCATGCGGCTGGCCGGGGTTGGGCTCAGCCCGGCGGTCGGGGCGCTGGCCGGCGCCGTCGGTCTTGCACCGGCGCTGACGGTGTTCCTGGGCCTGGCCGCCGTCGGGGCGGTGCTCGCCGCCCGGCTGCCCGCCGCCCCGTAGGAACCGCTCAGTCGTCGTCGACCTCGCCGGCGAGGGCCTGGGCCGCCAGGTGCTCCTCGGTCGCGGCCTCCCAGATCTCCTTGGCGGCGGAGCCGTTGAGCAGCACGAGAAGCACGCCCACGATGATGTCCGCCCAGCCCGACGCCGTCAGCACCGTGATCCCGGACAGGGCGATCAGCACGACGCCGGCCACGAGGTCGTTGCGCGCCGCGAGCCAGGCCGCCCGGGTGAGGGAGCCGCCGTCGGTGCGGACGCGGGCCAGCAGGGCCACGCACACGATGTTCACGAGGAGCGAGCCGACGGCCGCCCCCAGCAGCACGCCCGCGGCGGGCGGCTCGGGGTCGCCGATCTTCGTGGCTGCCATGACGAGCGCCGCCACGGCCGGGAGCACGATGATCCCGGCCATGACCTTGCCGATGACCGCCTGCCGGGCCGCCGTCCACCCGAGCGCCACGAAGATCAGCAGGTTGACGGCGAAGTCCTCGAAGAAGTCGACGGAGTCCGCCACGAGGGCCACCGAGCCGATCCCCAGGGCCAGGATGATCTCGACCACCAGGTAGGCGCCGTTGAGCAGGGCCACCGCCAGGACGGTGCCCCGCAGGGTGCGGGTGCGCCGGCGGTCCGCTACGGCCGCCCGGTTCACGCGCCCGGCGCGTCGTCCACGAACACGTACGTGTCCACCAGCGTCCGCGCCGCGTTGCCGCCGATGAGCCCGTCCACGATCCGCTCCAGCGGGGCCATCGCCTCGTCCACCTCGATCTGCACGGGGTACTGGGCCACGAGCAGGGCGAGCAGGTCGGCCACGGCCTGCAGCGCGTCCTCCTCCCCCAGCTCCGGATCCCAGCCCACGAGCACATCGGCCGGCGCGTCCTGGCGCTCCGGGGTGTAGGACACCGCGAACGCGCGGATGCGCCCGCCCTCGGCCTTCGGCGCGTCGCGGAGCACGACGGCGCCCGCGGCCCCGGTGGCCGGGCCCAGCAGCAGCTGCTGGGCGGCCCCGACGCTCAGGGTCGACGGGTCCCAGGCGTGCACGGCGTCATAGAACGCGGTGACCGCCTGCGTCAGCTCGACGGAGCCGGTCGAGGCCTCCTCGAGGACCACGCCGTCCGGGTGCTCCTCCCCGCGCACGTCCGGCAGGCCGATGGCCCCCGGGGCGATCGCGACGCGGCGGGAGCGCTGCACGGGGGTGAAGCCCTCGGCCACGAGGAACGCCTCGGTGCCGGCGGCCAGTGCGGCGGTCTGGGACCGCACGGCCTCCGTGTCCACGGGCGGCTGGCCGGCCGGGCCCTCGGCGTCGGTCTGCGGGTCGGCACCGCTCACGCCGGGCACCAGGGCGTCCTTGGCGAATCGGGCCTTCAGCGCGGTCGTCGGGATGGCGCCGGCGGCGTGCGCCTCCGCGGCGAGCCCCCGCAGGGCCGCCACGAGCGCCCGGCCGATGCCCCGGCGCCGCTCGGCGGCCGCGGTCTCGACGTACAGCCACAGCCGCCGCGGGTGCACGGACGAGGCATAGACGACGCCGGCCGCCACCGGCACGCCGGCGGCCTCGGCCACGAGCGCGCGGCGCCAGGGCCGTTCCGCGTCCTCGGCGAGCATCGCCCGGTCCTGGTGCTGCTGCGCGTTGGCCGGGTCACCCCACACCTCGAGCAGGGCCAGGTCGTCCCCGGGCCGCCAGGGACGCAGCACGATCTCCCCGCCGGCGACCGCGGCGGAGTCGAACAGCGCGCCGCCGTCGTCGTGTCCCGCGGCCCCGGCCGCTCCCGTCACGTCCCCGCTCACTTGACCAGGCGCTCCAGCAGGTAGGACTTCACCTGGGACAGCGCCACGCGCTCCTGGGCCATGGTGTCCCGCTCGCGGATGGTCACGGCCTGGTCCTCGAGGGTGTCGAAGTCGACGGTGATGCAGAACGGGGTGCCGATCTCGTCCTGGCGGCGGTAGCGACGGCCGATCGCGCCGGAGTCGTCCGTCTCGATGTTCCACAGGCCGCGCAGCTCCGCCGCGAGGGACTGGGTGGCCGGCTGCAGCTCGGGCTTCTTCGACAGCGGGAGCACGGCGGCCTTGACCGGGGCCAGGCGCGGGTCCAGCTTGAGCACGGTGCGCACGTCCACGCCGCCCTTGGCGTTCGGGGCCTCGTCCTCGGCGTAGGCGTCCACGAGGAACGCCATCATGGCGCGGGTCAGGCCGAAGGACGGCTCGATCACGTACGGGGTGTAGTGCTCGTTGTTGGCCTGGTCGAAGTACTGCATCTTCGTGCCGGAGTGCGTCGTGTGCTGGCCCAGGTCGTAGTCGGTGCGGTTCGCGATGCCCATCAGCTCGCCCCAGCCGTCGCCGCCGGTGAAGCCGAAGTCGTACTCGAGGTCGATGGTGCCGTCCGAATAGTGCGCACGGTCCTCCGCGGGGACGTCGAACTTCCGCAGGTGCGCGGGGTCGATGCCGAGGTCGATGAACCAGTCCCAGCAGTCCTCGACCCAGCGGTCGAAGTGCTGTTTCGCCTCGGCCGGCGGCACGAAGTACTCGATCTCCATCTGCTCGAACTCGCGGGTGCGGAAGATGAAGTTGCCCGGGGTGATCTCGTTGCGGAACGCCTTGCCGATCTGGCCGATGCCGAACGGCGGCTTCTTCCGGGCCGCGCCCAGCACGTTGAGGAAGTTCACGAAGATGCCCTGCGCCGTCTCCGGGCGCATGTAGTGCAGGCCCTCCTCGTTGTCCACGGGGCCGAGGTAGGTCTTGACCAGGCCCGAGAACAGCTGCGGCTCGGTCCAGGCACCCTGGGTGCCGCAGTCCGGGCACACGATCTCGGCCATGCCCTCGGCCGGCCGGCCCTTCTTGGCCTCGAACGCCTCGAGCAGGTGGTCCTGGCGGTGGCGCCTGTGGCACTGGGTGCACTCCACGAGCGGGTCGGTGAAGGTCTCGACGTGGCCGGAGGCCTCCCACACCGCGCGCGGCAGGATGATGGAGGAGTCCAGGCCCACCATGTCCTCGCGGGAGCGCACGAAGGTCTTCCACCATTCCGCCTTGATGTTCTCCTTCAGCTCCACACCCAGGGGCCCGTAGTCCCACGCGGAGCGCGAACCGCCGTAGATCTCACCGGCCTGGAACACGAAGCCTCGGCGCTTGGCGAGGTTGATGACGTTGTCCAGCGGGGACTTGGCAGCCATGGGGGCATCACTTCCGTACTCATCGGCGGGGCGGGAGGGGATCACGACGACGACGGCGCCCGGCCGCCTTCGAGGCGGCGGGCCCGTTCCGGCGCGGCGCGCCGGTCGATCCCGTCCAGCCTACCGGCCATGATGGACACCATGACCGAGACGAACGCACCCGACGCCCAGCCCCTGCCCATCCGTGACGAGTCCATCCGCCTCGGCCAGGCGCTCAAGCTCGCCTCCCTCGTGGAGGACGGGGCCATGGCCCGCGACGTCGTCACCGACGGACTCGTCACCGTCAACGGCGCGGTGGAGACGCGCCGCGGCGCCCAGCTGCACGACGGGGACGTCGTCGAGTTCGCCGGAGAGGCGTTCGTCGTCCAGGCCGGGCAGGCCTGAGCCGACGCCGCGGCGGGCGGCCGCGGCGCCGTCGTCGAGCAGGTCCGGCGCGTCAGCCGCGGGGCGGCACCATGTGGGCGAGGTACTCCTTCACGTGGCCCAGCTCCTGCTCGTTGATCGCGTGGCCGAGCCCGGCGTAGACGATCTTCATGAGGTCCACGTGGGCGTTCAGCCAGGCATGGGTCTCCTCGACCCGGGGCTCGGAGATGATCGGGTCCTCCTGGCCGCGGCCCCAGAAGACCTTCGGTCGGACGCGGGCGACGTCGTCGTCGCGGGTGAACAGCTCGCGCAGCCGCGGCTCGGTGAGCTCCGGGTCCACCACGAAGCCGGACAGCGCCACGGTGCACGCGTAGGCCTCCGGGTCCAGGCGCAGCAGCGACGTGGCCATCGCCATGCCCTGCGAGAAGCCGAGCAGGGAGACGGTGCGGAAGTCCCCGCGCACCGCCTGCACCCAGGCGTGCAGGGCCTCGACGGCCTCGCGGACCGGCTCGGCGGTGGAGCCCAGCTCGCCCGTGACGGGGTCCTGGGAGAGCGGGAACCAGGCGTGGGAGCCCGGCTGCAGGGGCAGGGGCGCGCGGACGGCGGCCACCGTGACGTGCTCGGGCAGGTGCGGGACGAGGCCGAACAGGTCGTCCTCGTTCGCGCCGTAGCCGTGCAGGACGATCAGCAGGTCCTCGGTGCGCTCGCCCTCGGGGCGGGACCAGCGGACGACGGGCTCGACGGCGGGGGTGGGGTTCGCGTTCACGTCCGCCAGCCTAGCGAGCGGCACGGTCGGCCCCTCCCGGAGGTTGACCCCTCCCGCGCGACGTGGGCAGAATCCTACCCGTGGGTAACCCATCCTCCTCCCAGCCTCCGCACGCCTCCGACGCGACCCCGGTCGACGACCCCGCCGCCCATCCGTGGCGCCGCTACGTCGCCATCGGGGACTCGTTCTCCGAGGGCATCGGCGACCCGGACCCGGACCGTCCCGGCTACCACCGCGGCTGGGCCGACCGCCTGGCCGAGGAGCTCTCCCGCCTGACGCCGCCCGGCGAGGACCTGGCCTACGCCAACCTGGCGGTCCGCGGGAAGCTGCTGGACCAGATCGCCGAGGACCAGGTGGAGCCGGCGCTCGCCCTGCGGCCGGACCTCATCAGCGTCTGCGCGGGCGGCAACGACATCCTGCGCGGCGCGGACCCGGACGAGATCGCGGTCCGGTTGGACGCCGTCGTCGAGCGTCTGGCCTCCGACGGCGCCACCGTGCTGCTGTTCAACGCGACCGACGTGAAGGGCACGCCCGTCATCGGCCGCATCCGCGGCACCGTGGCGATCTACAACGAGAACGTGCGCACCATCGCGCTGCGGCACGACGCGCTGGTGCCGGACATGTGGTCGCTCAAGGACCTCGCCCGGCGGGAGATGTGGGCCGAGGACCGCCTGCACTTCTCTGCGCTCGGCCACCACACGATCGCCGCGATGGTGCTGGACACCCTCGGCGTGGAGCACGGCCTCGAGCACCTGCGCCTCTCCCCGCCGGCGCCGCGCACGTGGCGCGCGGCCCGCGCGTCGGACGCCGCATGGGTGCGCACGCATCTGGCGCCGTGGGTGGTCCGCCGCCTCCGCGGCGTCTCCTCCGGCGACGGCGTCACGGCCAAGCGCCCCGTCCCCGAGCCGCTCTTCGGCGCGCCGATGCCGCAGGGCTCGGACCACACCGAGCCGCTGGACATCGTCGAGCCCTGAGCCCGGCCGGCGGGGACCGGTGGCCGTTTCCCGAACGACAGTGCCGCGACACGCCGCCGTTTCCCGAACGAAAGTTCAGAGGGCGAGGGTGCGCTTGAGCGTGTCGGCCACCTGGCCGTATTCGGTGAGGAAGCCGTCGTGGCCGATGGGCGAGGCGATCGTGTGCACCGGCGGCCGCGCGGGCAGCGCCGCCGCGAGCGCCTCGGACTCGGCCGGCAGGTAGAGCCGGTCCGAGTCGACGGCGGCCACGAACGCCCGGCCCCGGTAGTCCGCGAGCGCCGCCGCCACGCCGCCGCGCCCGCGCCCGACGTCGTGGCCCATGAGGGCCTCGGTGACCACGAGGTAGGAGTTCGCGTCGAACCGGTCGGTGAGCTTGGCCGCCTGGTGGTCCAGGTAGGACTCCACGGCGTAGCGCCCGCGCCCGCCCGGCACCCCGACGACGGCGCCGAACGGGTCCTCGACGCCCTGCGGTTCCCGGCCGAACCGCTGGCCGAGCTCTCCCGCCGTGCGGTAGGTGGTGTGGGCGATGCGCCGGGCGATGCCCAGGCCGGCCACGGGGCCGGGGCCGGGGTAGTAGTCGCCGCCCTGGAAGTCCGGGTCGAGGCGGATGGCCGCGGTCTGGGCCTGCCCCCACGCGATCTGGTCGGCGGAGGAGGCCGCGGTGGCGGCCAGCACACCCACCCCGGCGACGCGCGCGGGGTGGGTCGCGGCCCACTCGAGGGCGCGGGCCCCGCCCATCGATCCGCCGATCACGGCGCGCCAGGCGCCGATCCCGAGGTGGTCGGCCAGGCGCCGCTCGGCCTCGACCGCGTCCCGCAGCGTGAGGAACGGGAACCGGGAGCCCCAGGGCCGCCCGTCGGGGGCGGGCGTCGAGGGCCCGGTGGAGCCGTGGCAGCCGCCGATCATGGCGGGGGCGACCACGAACCACCGGTCCGTGTCCACGGCGCGGCCCGGGCCGACGAGGGCGTCCCACCAGCCCGGCGTCGGGTCCTCCTCGTGCGCGGCCACGTGCGCGTCGCCGGTGAGGGCGTGCAGCACGAGCACGGCGTTGGAGCCGTCGGCGGCGAGGGTGCCCCAGGTCTCGTAGGCCAGCTCGACGTCGGGCAGCAGCCCGCCGGTCTCGGTGCGCAGCTCGCCGACCCGCAGGCGGTGGCGGCCGCCGCGGGGCAGCGCGGTGCGCGACGGACGCGTGGCGACGGCGGTCATGCCCGCTCCCCCGCGTCGTCGTCGCCGCGGCGGGCGGCGGCCGCGAAGCCGCGCTCGAGGTCGGCGAGGATGTCCTCGACGTCCTCCACTCCGAGTGAGAGCCGCACCAGACCGGGGGTGACGCCGGCGGCGCGCTGCTCGTCGTCGGTGAGCTGGGAGTGGGTGGTCGAGGCCGGGTGCACCACGAGCGAGCGGACGTCACCGATGTTGGCCACGTGGTGGTGCAGGGTGAGCCCGTCCACGAACGCGGCCCCGGCCTCGCGGCCGCCCGCGATCTCGAAGGAGACGAACGCGCCCGCGCCCTTCGGCAGGTAGCGCTGGGCCCGCTCGTGCCACGGGCTGGACTCCAGGCCGGCGTAGACCACGTGCTCGACGTCGTCGCGGCCCTCCAGCCAGCGCGCCACCGCGGCCGCGTTGGCCACCTGCCGCTCCATGCGCAGGGACAGGGTCTCCAGGCCGAGGTTCACCAGGAAGGCGTTGAACGGGGAGATGGCCGAGCCGTAGTCGCGCAGCAGCTGCACGCGCGCCTTGAGGATGAAGGCCAGGTTGGCGCCGAGCGGCGAGCCCACCCCGAGGTCCCGCGCGTACACGAGGCCGTGGTAGGACTCGTCCGGCTCGTTGAAGCCGGGGAACCGCTCGGCGTGCTGCGCGTAGTCGAACGTGCCGGCGTCGACGATCACGCCCGCGATGGCCGCGGCGTGCCCGCCGAGGTACTTCGTGGCGGAGTGGGTGACGACGTCCGCGCCGTGCTCGATCGGTCGCAGCAGGTACGGGGTGGCCAGCGTGTTGTCCACGATCAGCGGCACGCCGGCCTCGTGGGCGGCGTCGGCGACGGCGCGCACGTCCAGGACGTCCCCGCGCGGGTTGCCGAGGGTCTCGCCGAAGAACGCCTTGGTGTTCGGCTTCACGGCGGCGCGCCAGGACTCGAGGTCGTCCGGGTCGGTCACGAACGTCGTCTCGACGCCGACCTTGGCGAGGGTGTGCTTGAACAGGTTCTGCGTGCCGCCGTAGAGGCTGGCCGAGGCGACCACGTGGTCGCCGGCGCCGGCGAGGTTGAGGATCGCGAACGTCGTCGCCGCCTGACCGGAGGCCAGCAGCAGCGCGCCCACACCGCCCTCGAGCGCGGCGATCTTCTCCTCCACCGGGCCCTGCGTCGGGTTGCCGATGCGGGTGTAGAGCGGGTCGAGGTCCTTGAGCGCGAACCGGTCCGCGGCCACCTGGGCGGACGGGAAGTCGTACGAGGTGGTCTGGAAGATCGGCAGGGCGGTCGCACCGAAGGCGTGCTGGCCGACGGCGACGCCCGCGTGGACCTGCGCGGTGGAGAAGCCCCAGGCGTCGGGGGTCGGGGTGGGCTGGTCGGTCATGGCGGACCCTCCTGAAGGGTTCAGGGGCCGGACCCGGCCGCCCCGCCCGCCGGCCGACGTGCCGATCCGCGGACCGGCGTCGTCGAGGTGCCGGAGATGACCCGGCGCCGTCGAGAGGGGCCGTGGGATCGGCCCGCGCTTGCCGGCGTCCGTTGTGGGGCCGGCCTGGTCGTCACCCGGGGCACCCCACCGCGGAAGGAGGGTTGCCGGTCAGCATGCCGGGGCCTGTTGCTGACTCTCGTGACCGTGCCTCCGAGTGTAGCCCGCCGCCCCGCCACGATTTCGTCACGCGTGTCACACGTGGATACGCTCTCCGCACGGGGCGCCCGACCCGTCAAGGGCTCGACGCCCCTGGACTCGCACCAGGTCAACCCCCGGGGCAGCCCGGGAACGGAGAGGAACAGCGCAGTGCACACCTGTCGCATGGACCACGTGTCCTACGCCGCCGGCCCCGAGGGCCTGGACGCCACGGTCGCCCGCATCGCCGAGACGCTGGGCATCGAGCGGATCAAGGGCGGTGTCCACCCACGTTTCGGCACCCAGAACGCGCTCTTCCCCATGACGGAAAGGCAGTATCTGGAGGTCGTCGAGGCCCTGGACCACCCGGCCTCCCTCAGCGCGCCGTTCGGCCAGCTCGTGCGCGCCCGCACCGAGCAGGGCGGCGGCTGGATGAGCTGGGCGGTGGCCACCCCGGACATCGGCCGGTTCGAGCGCCGCCTCGGCCGCGAGGCCGTCCCCGGCAACCGTCGCTTCCCGGACGGCCGCGAGCTGTCCTGGCGCCAGATCGGCATCAAGGGAACCCTCGCGGACCCGCAGCTGCCGTTCATCCTGCGCTGGGCCGACGGCCAGGAGGACATGCACCCCTCGCAGGCGGCCGAGCCGCAGGCCACCATCGAGCGCCTGAACATCGCCGGCTCCCCCGAGCGCCTCGCCGAGTGGCTCGGCGACGACGAGGACGGCCAGGTCCAGGACGTGAACATCGAGTACGTCGCGCCCTCCGGCACCCCGGGCATCGTCTCGGTCACCTTCCGCACCCCGAAGGGCGAGGTCACGCTCTGAGCGCGGGGGCGGGGCCGCTCAGCCGAGCAGCCCCGCCCGCGCCAGCAGCGGGTAGCCGACGAACCCGACGGCGTCCAGCAGCGCGTGCGCGATGACCAGGGGCATCACCCGGCGCACCCGCAGGAACACGAGCGCGAACACCACGCCCAACAGGGCGTTGCCCACGCCCGGCCCGATCCCCTGGTACAGGTGGTACGCCCCGCGCAGCAGCGCGAGGGCGAGCACCACCACGGCCGCGCGGGTCGGCAGGTACAGCCCCTCGGCGCTCACCCACGACGACGGCACGGCCGGCGCCGGATCGCGCGCCAGGCCCGCGGCGCGCAGCCGCTGCAGATACCCGAGCCGGTCGACGAGCCAGGCGCCCACGATGACCTCCTCCAGCAGTCCGTGCCGCAGCGCGGAGAGCAGCAGGACCGGCACCTGATACCAGCTCTCCCCGAGCGCCGAGCCGACGATCGCCGTCGTGATCCCCAGGGCCCGGCCGGCGGCGTAGACGCCGAGCGTGCCCAGCCCGATGGCCGCGAACAGGCCCAGGCCCCAGGCCAGGTCGCGGCCGGGGCGGCGCAGGTCGAGGCCGAGCACCCGGAACGGGTTCCGGCCGCGCAGGTGCATCAGGTGCAGCACGAGGGCCACCGGCACCAGCGCGAACCCGATGCCGAGCAGCTGATAGGTCAGGTCGAACACCCAGCGGTCGGCCAGGGCCGGGTTGAGGACGGTGGTCTGCTCGCCGAGCGGGGCCTGGGTGGCCTTGTCGATGAGCTGGACGATCGCATAGACCGCCGACTTCCCCAGGGAGAGGCCGAGGACGATCGCGATCTCCCACCGCACCGTGCGCGCGGACGGGGCGGGCAGCGCGGGGGCGGGTCGGACGGCCGGGGTGCGGGACGTGCGCGGGGTGGCGGGCATGCCCTCCAGTATCGGCCCGCCCCTCTCCCCCCGGGCGCTTTCGAACGTGAGGTGGGGCCTTTCTCCCGTTCGAAAGTCCCCATTCCCCCGATGTCACGTTCGAAAGTCCGGGAGGGCGGAGGGAGGGTTAGCGTGGTCGTGTGGTCTCCCCGCCTGCCCCCAGCGAGCTCGAGCTGGTCCACCGCGCCCTGCAGCACCTCCGCCCCGGCCTCGACCCCGCCCTCGCCCGCCGGCTCCGCACAGCCGACTGGGCCGCGGCGTCCGTGGAGGAGGGCGGGCAGTTCCACCGCGTGCTGGTGCTCGAGGACGTCGGCGTCCTCCGGATGACGCGGGCCCACGAGGTCGGCGCCGCCCCCGCCGCGCGGTGGGCGCCCGAGCGGGACCCCGCGGCGCACCTGCCCCGGCGCCTGGCCCTCCTCGACGGGCTCGCCTCGGCCCTGGCCGAGCGCGACGTGCCGTGGGCCGTCCCGGTCGCCCTCTCGGACCCCGTCCCCGCGGGCCCGGGCGCCGCGGTGCTGCAGCGCTTCCTCCCGGGCGGGCCGCACCCGCCGCACGAGGGCGATCCGGCCGTGCTGCGCGGCGTCCTCGACGACCTCGCCGCCGTGGACGTCACCGACCCGCGGATCGCCCCGCACCTCGGCCGCCCGTTCGCGTTCCGCGGCCCGTGGACGCCGGAGCGCGCCCGGCACGTCGCGGCGCTGCCGGGGGCGGTCGCCGCGCGCCTGGGCGCGTGGGAGGGGCACGACGTCGACGCGCGGCTGGGCGCCGAGGCGTGGCCGGACGCGGTGGCTGCCCTCGCGGACGCGGTGACGACGTGGACCGCCGCGCCGCCCGTGCCGCCGTCGCTCGTGCACGGCGACCTGGCCGGGCACAACATGCGCTGGCGCGCCGTGCCCGAGGACGAGGACCCGCGCGCCCCGCTGCGCTGGGCGTTGGCCGGGGTGCTGGACTGGGACCTCGCGTGCGCGTGGGACCCGGCCCTCAACGTCGCCTACCTGGCGCTGTGGCACGGCGAGGAGAAGGTGCCCGACCTGGCCCGGGACGCGGCCGAGGCGCGCCGGGCCCGCGTGTGGCTCGGGGCGATGGCCCTGGAGACGCTCGACGACGCGGCGGCCCGGGACGTGATCGTCGGCGGGCTGGCCGCGGGGTCCTGGCGGCGCCTGCTGCGCAAGACCCTGCCCCGCGTGGCGCGGGCCCTCACCGCCCTGGACGGCTGAGGGCCCGCGCGGTCGTCAGGACACGCCCAGGCGCTCCAGGACGATCTCGCGGACGCGGCCGGCGTCGGCCTGCCCGCGGGTGGCCTTCATGACCGGGCCGATCAGGGCGCCGACGGCGGCCATCTTGCCGCCCTTGATCTTCTCGGCCACGTCCGGGTTGGCGGCGATCGCGGCGTCGACGGCCTCGGTGAGCGCGCCGTCGTCGGACACCACGGCCAGGCCCTTCGCCGAGACGACCTCCTTCGGGGCGCCCTCGCCGTCGGCCACCAGACCGAGCACCTGCTTGGCGATCTTGTCGTTGATCGTCTTCGCGGCGATCAGCTCCTCGACCTCCACCACGTGCGCCGGGGTGATCCCCAGCTCGGCGACGGCGACCTCACGGGCGTTCGCCAGGCGGGCGATCTCGCCCATCCACCACTTGCGGGCGGCCGCCGCGGAGGCGCCGGCCTCCACGGTCGCGACGATCTCGTCCAGGACGCCGGCGTTGACGACGTCGCGGAACTCCTCGTCCGAGAAGCCCCACTCGGCCTTGAGCCGCTTGTTCCGCACGGCCGGCAGCTCGGGCATGGCCGCGCGCACGCGCTCGACCCACGCGGCGTCCACGTGCACGGGCACGAGGTCCGGCTCGGGGAAGTACCGGTAGTCGTCCGCGTCCGACTTCGGGCGACCCGAGGTGGTGCTGCGGGTGTCCTCGTGCCAGTGGCGGGTCTCCTGCGTCACGGTGCCGCCCGCGGCGAGCACCGCGGCCTGGCGCTGGATCTCGTGGGTGACCGCGTGCTGCACGGCGCGCGTGGAGTTCACGTTCTTCGTCTCAGTGCGGGTGCCGAACTCGGTGGCGCCCTTGGGCATCAGCGAGACGTTCGCATCGCAGCGGACGTTGCCGCGCTCCATCCGCGCGTCGGAGATGTCGATGGCCTGCACGATGTCCCGGATCGCGGTGACGTAGGCGCGGGCCAGCTCGGGGGCCCGCGCGCCGGCGCCGACGATCGGCTTGGTGACGATCTCGATGAGCGGCACGCCCGCACGGTTGTAGTCGACGAGGGACGCGGAGGCGCCCTGGATCCGTCCGGAGCCGCCCACGTGGGTGAGCTTGCCGGCGTCGTCCTCGAGGTGCGCGCGCTCGATCTCCACGCGGAAGACCTCACCGTCCTCCAACTCGACGTCCAGGTGGCCGTCGAAGACGATCGGCTCGTCGTACTGGGAGGTCTGGAAGTTCTTCGGCGTGTCCGGGTAGAAGTAGTTCTTCCGCGCGAACCGGCAGGTCTCGGCGACCTGCGCGTCCAGGGCCACGCCCAGGCGGATCGCGTACTCCACGACCTCGCGGTTGAGCACCGGCAGGGTGCCGGGCAGGCCGAGGTCGAGCGGGGTCACGTTGGTGTTCGGCTCGTCGCCGAATGCGTTGGGCGCCGAGGAGAAGATCTTCGTGGCGGTGTTCAGCTCCACGTGCACCTCGAAGCCCAGCACCGGGTCGAAGCGCTCCATCGCCTCCGCGAAGTCCATGGTCTGCTCTGCGTGGCTCATGCCCGGCCTCCTGCCGTGGTCGCGGTGGTGGCGCGCTGCGCGCCCTTCTCCAGCTCGGGGGCCTCGGCCCACACCGGCCCACCCCGGCGCTGGGACACGAGGCGCTCGAGCGCGGCGCCGGCCTCGTACAGGCGGGCGTCCTCGCGCGCCGGGGCCATCAGCTGCAGGCCGTAGGGCAGCCCGTCGACGACGCCGCCCGGCACGGACATGCCCGGGACGCCGGCGAGGTTGGCCGGGATGGTGGCCAGGTCGTTGACGTACATGGTCATCGGGTCGTCCGTCTTGGCGCCCAGCTCGAACGCCGGGGTCGGCGCGGTGGGCGTGAGGAGGACGTCCACCCGCTCGAAGGCGCGGGCGAAGTCCTGCTGCACGAGCGTGCGGACCTTCTGCGCGGAGCCGTAGTAGGCGTCGTAGTAACCGGCGGAGAGCGCGTAGGTGCCCAGGATGATGCGGCGCTTGACCTCGGCGCCGAAGCCGGCGGCGCGGGTGGCGCCCATGACCTGCTCGATCGTGCCGCCGCCGTCGGGCACCACGCGGTGGCCGTAGCGGACGCCGTCGAAGCGGGCCAGGTTGGAGGAGGCCTCCGAAGGCATGATCAGGTAGTACGCGCCGAGGGCGGCGTCGAAGCTCGGGCAGGAGACCTCCACGATCTCCGCGCCGGCCTCCCGCAGGGCCGCGACGTGCTCGTCGAAACCGGCTCGGATGCCCGGGTGGAACGCCTCCGCCGGCAGGTCCGTCACGACGCCGACGCGCAGCCCCGCCAGATCGCGGCCGCGGGCAGCGGCGGTCAGGTCCGCCGGCGCGTCGGCCAGGGACGTGGAGTCCTGCGGGTCGGGGCCGCCGATGACCTGCTGCAGCGCCGCGGCGTCGGCCACGGTGCGGGCGGCGGGGCCGATCTGGTCCAGTGAGGAGGCCATCGCGATCAGGCCGTAGCGGGAGACGGCGCCGTAGGTGGGCTTCACGCCGACCGTGCCGGTGAACGCGGCGGGCTCACGGACGGAGCCGCCGGTGTCCGAGCCGAGGGCGAAGGGGGCCAGGAAGGCGGCGACGGCGGCCGCCGACCCGCCGCCCGAGCCGCCGGGCACGCGGTCCCCGTCCCACGGGTTGCGGGTGATGCCGAACGCGGAGTGCTCGGTGGAACCGCCCATCGCGAACTCGTCGAGGTTGGTCTTGCCGAGGATCGGCAGGCGGGCCTCGCGGAGGCGCGCCACCACCGTGGCGTCGTACGGGCTGAGCCAGCCCTCGAGCATGCGGGAGGCGGCCGTGGTCGGCTGGCCGCGCGTGACGATGTTGTCCTTCACGGCCACGGGCACGCCGGCCAGCGGGTGCAGGGCGTCGGCCTCGGGGCCGCCGGCGGCGCGGATCGCGTCCACCTCGGCGGCGACGGCGAGGGCCTCGTCCGTGTTCACGTGGAGGTAGGCGCGCACGCCGCGGTCGCCGTCGGCGTCGGCGCGCACGTCGCCGTCGTGGGCCGCGATGCGGTCCAGGTGGGCCTGGACGAGCTCCACGGACGTGGTGGTGCCGGCACGCAGGCGCTCGGCCATCTGCAGCGCGGTGAGCCGGACGAGCTCGTCGGCGCCGAGGGTCGCGTTCACGTCGAACGTCTCGGTCATGGGGGTGATCACTCTCCGTCCAGGATGGCGGGGACCTTGAACTGGCCGTCCTCGGAGTCCGGCGCCTGGTCGAGGGCCTCCTCCTGCGTGAGCATGCCGGCGGGCACATCCTCGCGGAACACGTTCTGCAACGCGATGGGGTGGGACGTCGGCGTCACGTCGTCGCCCGCGGCGGCCTGGACCGCGGAGACGTGCTCCAGGATCTTTTCCAGGTCGCCGGACATCGTGTCCAGCTCCTCGTCGGTCATCCGGATGTGGGCCAGGCGAGCCAGATGCTCCACCTGATCCCGGGTGATCTCAGGCATGGATCTCCTCGTGTGACGGGTCGGGGCGGGGTGGACGACGCCGGCGCGGCGGCGGCCACATCGGAATCGAGTCTAGTGCCGGGGCCTGCCCGGCCGCCGCCACCGCTTCGAGGCGGGAAATCCGTCCCACCGCGGCGCTCCGGGCCCGCATGACAGGGATTTCCCGCCCCGAATGGGGTCCCGGCGCCGATCTCCCGCCCGGGGTCAGTCCAGCCCGAGCCGGTAGACGAGGAACGGGCCGGTCTCGTCGGCCGGGTCGAGGTCCGGCACCACGTCCGCGAGGAGCCAGTCCCGCTCCGGGACGCGCACGAAGCCGGCGCGCTCGTACATCCGGTGGGCGTCGGTCATGGAGGGCATGGTGGTCAGCACGACGGCGTCCACGCCCTCCTCGGCGCGGGCCCGCGCCACGATCTCGGCCAGCAGGGCGCCGCCCACCCCGCGGCGGTGGAACCGCGGGTGCACGGCGAGCATGCGGAACTCGTACTCCCCGTCGCCGGAGGTCTCGGCCAGGGGCGAGCCGGGCGGGGTGAGCACCACGGACCCGGCCACCTCGCCGTCGACCTCGGCCACGAGCACCTCCGCGCGGCCGGCCCGGTCGGCCACGTCCATGAGGGTCTTCACGTAGGCGTCGTCGGGGGCGATGTGGCCGCCGTCGACATAGGACGCCAGGGTGAGCTCGGCAACCGCTTCGTGATCCTCGGGGCGCAGCGGGCGGACGAGGGCGCTCATGCGTCGCCTCCGGCGTGCTGGCGCAGCGTGTCCTTCAGGCGGGCGCGGGTCGCGTCCGTGGCCACGACGTAGTCGCGCCGGCGCAGCCAGGCGGTGGGCACGGCCTGGTGGGGGTGGCCGTCGCGCGACTCGTGCAGCCCTTCGAGGAACGTCGCGGCCGCCGGCTCCTGCCAGATGTTGACCCAGTGCACGCGGCCGCGCTCCTCGGGGGTGAGGGCCTTGAGCAGGGTCATGCAGTACTGGCAGCCCGGGCGCCAGAACACGACGACGCCGCCCGCGTCCACCGTGCCCTGCGCCTGCGCGTAGGGCCGGGAGCGCACCCGGGTGGCTCGTAGGGACGGGAGCATCAGCACGATCATCAGCAGAGCGGACACGATCACGGCGACGTTCCGCTGGGCCGTGCCCCAGATCGCGAACGCGATGCCCGCTGCGATGAAGGCCGCGGGGTAGGCCCAGGGGTGACCGAGCAGGCGCCTCATGCGATCGCCTGCCTCGCGCGGGCCAGGGCGGACGCGTCCACGTCCCCGGCCACCATCCAGTCGGGCTCGCCCGTCCCGTCGCCCGACGCCGGCCGGGTCACCGGCACGCCGGCCTCCTCGGCGATCAGCGCGCCAGCGGCCCAGTCGTACTCCTGCGTGCCGTACTCCGCGTAGGCGTCCAGGGTGCCGTCCGCGACCATGCACAGGTCCAGGGCGGCCGAGCCGATCCGCCGCACGTCCCCGAAGCCCGGCAGCAGCTCCTCGAGGGCCGCCAGCTGCAGCCGACGCCGCTCCGGCTGGTAGCCGAAGCCGGTGGCCAGCAGGCGTCCTGAGCGGCCCGGCACGGGGCCCGTCAGCCGCACCGGCTCCGCCCGGTCCGGGGCGTGGACGCCGGCGGTGGAGGCGTCCACGGTGCTGAACGCCCCGCCGTCGGCAGACGCGTACCAGGTCCGCCCCAGCCCCGGCGCGACGACGGCGCCCGCCAGCCAACGCCCCTCGCCGCGGGCGTCCGGTCCCCACACGGCCACGGAGGTGCAGAACTGCGGCAGGCCGCGGATGAAGTTGGTGGTGCCGTCCAGCGGGTCGATGGACCACCGGAACCCGGAGGGCTCGGCCGGGACGGTGGCCCCGTGCTCCTCGCCCGTGATCTCGTCCTGCGGCCGGTAGGCCGTGAGCACGCGGCGCACGGCGTCCTCGGCGCGGCGGTCGTAGTCGGTGACCCAGTCCGACCCGGAGGACTTCGTGTCCGCGCCGAGCTGGCCCGGCGTCAGCGGCACCGCCGGGTGGTGGCCGGCCCAGCGCTCGCCGAGCACGTCCGCGCCGGCGCGCGCGGCGGCCTTGGCGACCACGAGCAGGCCCGGGACCGTGGTGCGCGCGCTCATGCCGAGGCCTCCCCCTCTGCGGCGTCGTCGGTGGCGTCGTCCGTGCCCGCCGGGCGCACGGCGTCCGGGCCACCGGCCAGCAGCGCCGTGAACCCGGCCTCGTCCAGCACGGGCACGCCGAGGGACTGCGCCTTGTCCAGCTTGGAGCCGGCGGCCTCGCCGGCCACCAGGAAGTCGGTCTTCTTGGACACGGACCCGGAGGCCCTGCCGCCGCGCACGAGGATCGCCTCCTTCGCGGAGTCGCGGGAGAAGCCCTCGAGCGAGCCGGTGACCACCACGGTCAGGCCCTCGAGCGTGCGCGGGGTGGACTCGTCCTGCTCGTCCTCCATGGCCACACCCGCCGCAGCCCAGCGGTCCACGATCTCCCGGTGCCAGTCCTCGGCGAACCACTCGATGAGCGCGTCCGCGATGATCGGACCGACGCCGTCGATCTCGGCCAGCCGGTCCCGGTCGCCGGCCTCGGCCGCCGCGCGCAGCGCCGCCATCGAACCGAACGCCGTGGCCAGCGAGCGGGCCGCCGTCGGGCCCACGTGCCGGATGGACAGCGCCACGAGGGTGCGCCACAGCGGCTGGGACTTGGCCTTCTCGAGCTCGTCGAACAGGCGGAGCGTGTTGGCCGTGGGCGCGGACGGCTTCTTCGCGGTGCCGGCGGTGAAGAAGTACGGCTTGAGCGTGAACACGCCCGAGGGCACCAGGCGGCCGTCCACCTTCGTACGGCCCTCGCGCCACACGCGGACCTCGCCGAGGGAGCGCTGCAGGTCCGTCAGCCCGTCCTCGCCGCGGGGGCCCGTGATCTCCTCCGGCGTGCCGGAGGCGAGGTCGAAGATCTGCGCCTCCGCCGTGATGGGGCCGGGACCCTCGGGGCGCACCTGCCCCTCGTGCTCGGCCGGGTCCTCGCCGGGGCCCTGGACGAGCCAGCGGGCGGCCTCCTCGCCGAGCGCCTCCACGTCGAAGGCGCCGCGGCTGGCCAGGTGCTCGACGCGGCCGGCCAGCTGGGCCGGGCAGGAGCGGGCGTTGGGGCAGCGCAGGTCCACGTCCCCCTCCTTGGCCGGGGCCAGCGGCGTGCCGCACGAGGGGCAGTGCGCGGGCATGACGAACTCGCGCAGCTCCCGGCCCGCCTCGATCGCCTTCTCGCGCAGCGGCAGCACGGGGCCCACGACCTCGGGGATCACGTCCCCGGCCTTGCGCACCACCACGGTGTCCCCGATCAGCACGCCCTTGGCCTTGACCACGTCCTGGTTGTGCAGGGTGGCCAGGGAGACGGTGGACCCGGCCACGGTGACCGGCTCCATCACCGCGAACGGGGTCACCCGCCCGGTGCGGCCCACCGAGACCGCGATGTCCCGCAGCAGCGTGTGCACCTCCTCCGGCGGGTACTTGTACGCCGCGGCCCAGCGGGGCACGCGGGAGGTGTGGCCGAGGTAGCGCTGGTCCGCGAACGCGTCCGCCTTCAGCACGATGCCGTCGATCTCGTGGATCAGCTCGTGCCGGCGCCGGCCGTACTCCTCGATCACCGCGACGACGGCGGCCAACGCCTCCTCGTCCGCACCCTCCACCACGCGGGTGTAGGGGCTCACGGGCAGGCCCCAGCCCGCGAGCGCGTCGTACACCTCGTGCTGGGACTCCAGCCCGAACGCCTCGACCGAGCCGATGCCGTGCACGAACATGGCCAGCGGGCGCTGCGCGGTGACCGCCGGGTCCTTCTGACGCAGGGCGCCGGCGGCGGCGTTGCGCGGGTTCGCGAACGGCGTCTGGCCCTCCTCCGCACGGCGCGCGTTGAGCTCGGCGAAGGCGGCGGAGGACATGAACACCTCGCCGCGCACCTCGAACTCGGCGGGCCAGCCCTCGCCGGAGAGCTCGTGCGGGATGTCCCCGATGGTGCGCACGTTGGCGGTGACGTCCTCGCCCGTGACGCCGTCGCCGCGGGTGGCGGCCTGCACGAGCCGCCCGTCCCGGTAGCGCAGGGCGACGGCGAGCCCGTCGATCTTCACCTCCACGAGCCAGCGGGGCGCCACGCCCGGTCGCACCTGCGTCAGGGCCTGCGCCGCGCGGCGGAACCAGACCTCGAGCTCCTCGACGGAGAACAGGTCCTCGAGCGAGTACATGCGGGCCCCGTGCCGGACGGGGGCGAACGCCTCCGAGACCTCGCCGCCGACCTCCTGGGTGGGCGAGTCGTTGGCCACGAGCTCGGGGTGCAGGGCCTCGAGGTCCTCGAGGCGGCGGTACAGCGCGTCGTACTCGGCGTCCGAGATCTCCGGGGCGTCCCGCTGGTAGTAGGCGGTCCGGGCGGCGCGGACCCGCTCCACGAGGTCCTCGTACTCCTCCCGCAGGTCCGCGGCGGGGATGTCCTGCGGATCGGGCTGGGCGGCGGATTCCTTGGGGGTGCTCACCCGGCCCAGCGTAGTCGGCGTCCCGGACGGCGCACCCGGGTCAGGGGATGCGCACGAGCACCGCCGTGATGTTGTCCCGGCCGCCGCGCCACAGGGCGGCGCCGATGAGCTTCTCGAGGGCGTCCTCGAGGGTGTCGGCGTCGTCGATCAGCGCGCGGATCTCCTCGTCCAGCAGCTCGCCGGTCAGGCCGTCGCTGCACAGCAGGACGAGGTCCCCGGAGGCGAGGGGGACCTCGGCCACGTCCACCGTGAGCGCCTCGCGCGAGCCGAGCGCGCGGGTGATGACGTTGCGGCGCGGGTGGACGCGGGCTTCGGCGGGGGTGAGCTCCCCCGCGTCGACGAGCATCTGCACCGCCGAGTGGTCCACCGTGAGCTGCTGGAGCACCGGCGAGCCGACGGGCCGCAGGTACACCCGGGAGTCGCCGACGTTCGCCACGGCCCAGCGGCCGCGCTCCGTGTCCAGGCAGGCCAGGACGGTCAGGGTGGTGCCGGAGCGCCCCAGCCCGGCCTCGACGACGGCGGCGTCCGCCTCGTGGATCAGGTGGCCGAGCTCCTGGGGCGTGTGGGCCGTGCCCGGGGCGAGCACCTCGGGGGCGCGGCGGCGCAGGGTCTCGATCGCGGCGGCCGAGGCCACCTCGCCGGCCTCGTGCCCGCCCATGCCGTCGGCCACGGCGGCGAGCACCAGCGGCTCCCCGACGAGGGTCCACGCGTCCTCGTTCAGGTCGCGGACGGCGCCCACGTGGGTGGCGCCCGCGGCCTGGGGCCGCGGCGCGGACGGGGTCTCGGGGCGGGGGTCCACGGGGTCCTCGATCAGTCGGCGAGCAGGGTCTGGGCCGACCCGTCCAAGAGCAGGGAGGGGCGGACCTCTCCGAACCCGCGGACGATCCTGGGCGGCTGCGGGACGAGCACGAAGCGCTCGTCCCGGGACAGGGCCGCAGCGGTCATGGCGTCCACGAGCACGGTACCCGGATCGGCCAGGGACGTCAGCCGCGCGGCGAGGTTCACGGTGGGCCCGTAGATGTCCCCCATGCGGGAGAGCACCCGTCCCCATGTCAGGGCGACGCGCGCCGAGGGCAGCTCCTCGTCCGCGGCGATGGTCTCGGCCAGGGAGAGTGCGATCGCGGCGCCGGCCTCGGGGGTCTCGGCGTTGAACATGACCTCGTCGCCGATGGTCTTCACGAGCCAGCCGCCGCCGGCCGAGATGGTCTCCGCGGCGAGGGACTCGAAGCGCAGCACCATGCGGGCCAGCGTCCGGTCGTCCATGGTCCGGGAGAGCGTCGTGTAGGAGACCATGTCCGCGAAGCCGACGGCGCGGGCCAGCGGCAGCGGCGCATCCGACTCGGAGCCGTCGCGGCCCTGGGCGCTGGCCGCCAGCCCGGCCTCCACGCGCACGGTCAGGCGCTGGACGGCGCGGTTGAGCTGGCGCCGGTAGACGATCCGCATGGCCTTCTCGAGCGGTCCGACCATGTCCGGGAGCATGTCGACGACGGCCCGCCGCGCCTCCGGGTCCGTCAGGTCCTCGGAGGCGATCTTGTCCTCCACGAGCGCCTCGATCTGCCACACCACCATGCGGTCCGTCATCTGCCCGATCGAGCGGGCCAGCGAGATGGCGGTGTCCTCGTTCAGCGTCCCCGAGCGCACGAGCGTGAGCACGGACTCGAACGCCTCGATGTCCGCCTCGGTGAAGGCCTTGTGCCCCTCCGGCGACGTCGGATAGCCCAGCGCACGCCAGATCTTCCGGGCGGAGGCCATCGAGACGCCGAGGCGCTGCGCCACCTCCCGTGAGGTGTAGGCGCGTGGGCCCACCACCAGGCCGGCGTCGAGCGTGCGCATCGCGCTCGTCCAGCCGGCGGGCTGGGCGGAGCGCTCCTCGACGTCGCGGGCGGTCTCGTCCTCGGCCGGCGGGACGATCGGCAGCGGTGCGGTGTCCGGTGTCTCCGGACGGCTCATCGGAGGCCTCCTGTCGGGACGGGGGCGGGCCAGGTCGCGGTGCGGGCCTGGCGGGTGAGGTGGGCCAGGGCCTCCTCGAAGCGCGCGGCCTCGGGGACGTCGCGCAGCCGCCAGTGGACCTGGCGGGCGGGCTCCTGGAAGAGGATGTGCAGGTCTCCGGCACCCGAGCCGCGGCGGCGCCGCTGCACGTCCGCGATGGACACGAGCGGCATGGCGGCACCGGAGCCGCCGATGCCGGCGCCCTGGAGGATGCGGCGGTCGGTGAGCACGGTGCGCCGGAAGACCCAGCGCCACAGCGGGCGGACGGTGCCGGGGAGCAGGACGAGCGCCGCGACCACCCACGCGGCCGCCTCGAGCACGGCGCGGTTCGCGGCGACGAGCCCGGGCAGGTCGGGGCGTGCGAGCACGCCGACGGCCAGGCCGAGCAGGAACGCGACGGCCACGAGGACCGCGGCGGGGCGCAGCAGCGCGCGCGGGTGGGTGCGGGTGCGCACCATCACCTGCTCACCGGGCTCGAGCCGCACGGCGGTCACCTCCTGGCCGGGACGGGTGTGTCATGCGCCGCGATGGACGTCTCCGCGCAGGTGGGCCACGTCCCCCGCACTGACCTCGGTCTCGATTGTGCCATGATCCGGTGTGACGTGCCTCACGCGCAGGGTGCCGCCGGGGCCGAGGCCCACGGCCGTGCCCTCCAGCACGCCGCCGCCGGGCAGCTCGGCGCGCACCGCGCGGCCCAGCGTGGAGAGCCGGTCCGCCACGGCCGCCACGGCCGGGTGACGCCCGTCCACGGCCGCCGTCTGCCCCGCCACGCCCGCCGCGAAGCGGTCCACGGCCGCCACGACGGCGTCGCGCAGCTCGACCGCGAGGTCCCGGGGCGCGGGCACGGCGTCCGCGCCGATCCACTCCGCCAGGTCCGAGGCGGTGTCCACCGGGGCGGCCCCGCGGTGGTCCAGGTTCACGCCCATCCCGACGACGACGCCGGGCCCCTTGCCGTCCGAGGACAGCGCCACCGTGGCCAGCACGCCGCACAGCTTGCGCCCGTCCGTGGCGAGCACGTCGTTCGGCCACTTCACGTGCGTCGGGACGCCCCGGGCCGCGAGGCGCTCGGCGACCGTGGCGGAGGCGACGAGCGAGAGCCAGCTCAGGTGGGCCGGGGAGACCGGCACCCCGCCGGACTCGGGACGCAGGTACACGGACAGGGCGAGCGCCGCCCCCGGGGCGGCGCTCCACACGCGGGAGTGTCGACCCCGGCCGGCCCGCTGGTCCGCGGTGGCCACGGCCGCACCGTGCCGGTGCCCCTCGCGGTCCAGCCGCGCGAGGAGCTCATCCTGCGTGGAGCCGGCGGAGTCCAGCCAGGTCAGATCCGGTGTGGGGGCGTCGTCGGGGTGCATGCCCCTAGATATACACGGCGTCCCCGGGGGCGGGCTGGGCGGGCCGATCCGCCGCCGGGGCGCGCGGACGGGCGGCCCGGGCCGACGTCCTCGCCGTTTGTGGGCTTCCTCCAACCGTGGGCGTCCGCGGCGGCCCGTACACTGGCCGACTGAGCCTCCGCATCTGGCGGACCACCACAAGGAGGACGTGTGACCGATCCCGATCTGACCACCACGGCCGGCCGGCTGGCCGACCTGCATCGGCGGCTCGAGGCGACGGCCGCGCCCGGCGGCCCGGACGCCGTCGAGCGCCAGCACGCTCGCGGCAAGCACACCGCGCGCGAGCGGATCGACCTCCTCCTGGACGAGGGCTCCTTCGTGGAGCTGGACGCGCTGGCCGTGCACCGCACCACCGCGTTCGGCATGGACGCCAAGCACCCGGCCGGCGACGGCCTGGTGTCCGGCTTCGGCACCGTGGACGGGCGCCAGGTGGCCGTCTACTCCCAGGACTTCACCGTCTTCGGCGGCTCGCTGTCCGAGCGCAACGGCCAGAAGATCGTGAAGGTCCAGGAGTTCGCCGCGCGCAACGGCTGCCCCGTGATCGGCATCCTCGACGGCGGCGGCGCGCGCATCCAGGAGGGCGTGGCCTCCCTCGCCCAGTTCGCGGACATCTTCCGGAACAACGTCCTGGCCTCGGGCATGATCCCGCAGATCTCGCTGATCATGGGCCCCTCCGCCGGCGGCGCGGCCTATTCTCCGGCGCTGACGGACGTCGTGGTGATGGTGGACCAGACCTCGCACATGTTCATCACCGGCCCGGACGTGATCAAGACCGTCACGGGCGAGGACGTGGACATGGAGACCCTCGGCGGCGCCCGCTCGCACAACGCCACCTCCGGCACCGCCCACTACATGGCCTCCTCGGAGGAGGACGCGATCGCCTACGTGCAGGAGCTGCTCGAGCTGCTGCCCTCCAACAACCTCGCAGAGGCCCCGACCTTCGAGGCCGCGGACCCGGAGCCCACGGACGAGGACCTCGCCCTGGACGAGATCATCCCGGACTCCGCCAACCAGCCCTACGACATGCTCGAGGTCATCGCCTCGATCGTGGACGAGGGCCACCTGCTGCAGCTGCAGGAGCTGTACGCGCCCAACGTGATCACCGGACTGGCCCGCCTGGACGGCATGAGCGTGGGCGTCGTCGCGAACCAGCCGATGCAGTTCGCCGGCACCCTGGACATCGCCGCCTCGGAGAAGGCCGCGCGGTTCGTGCGCTTCTGCGACGCGTTCAACATCCCGATCATCACCCTCGTGGACGTGCCCGGGTTCCTGCCCGGCACGGACCAGGAGTTCAACGGCATCATCCGCCGCGGCGCCAAGCTGATCTACGCCTACGCCGAGGCCACCGTGCCGAAGCTGACCGTGATCACGCGCAAGGCCTTCGGCGGCGCGTACATCGTGATGGGCTCCAAGAAGCTCGGCGCGGACCTGAACCTGGCCTGGCCGAGCGCCCAGATCGGCGTGATGGGCGCCCAGGGCGCCGTGAACATCCTGTACCGGCGCGACCTGAAGGCGACGGCGGAGGCGGGCGGCGACGTCGACGCGCGCCGGGCCGAGATCGTGGCCGACTACGAGGCCGAGCTGCTCAACCCGTACCAGGCCGCCGAGCTGGGCTACGTGGACGCCGTGGTGCCCCCGCACGCCACCCGCGGCCAGCTCATCCGCGCCCTGCGCGCCACCCTGCACAAGCGCGAGGCCCGCCCCGCCAAGAAGCACGGGAACATGCCGCTGTGAGCGCCCTGCTGGGCCCGGGCGCCCCGGACGAGAACGACGAGTCGACGCAGGCCACGCCGGCGTCGGCCGACCCGCTGCAGCTCAGCGGCCCGGAGTTGGAGCCGGAGGAGATGGCGGCGCTGGCCGCCGTCCTCGAGGCGGCCGCCGCGGCCCGGGCCGAAGCCGCCCGGCTCGCCGCCGCGGCCGCCGACCCCCGCCCCCTGGACCGCACGCTCCGCCGTCGCGGCGACCTGGGCCTGTGGGCCCGGCCCGGCCGCGGCCAGTGGCGTCAGGGCGCGGGCCCGCAGTGAGCCGGGGGGCGGGCGCCAGCGCCTAGAGTGCCGGTATGACCCAGCACACCTCCGAGGCCGCCGCCGACGGCGCCCGCACCCCGTCCGCCATCGACGCGCTCGCCGAGCGCTACGTGACCGACCTCCTCGCCCTGCATCCGGACACCGCCACCGAGCTCGGCTTCCCCGGCCGGGAGACCGAGTACACGGACTTCTCCCCCGCCGGCGCCCGCGCCGACGACGAGCTCAACGCCCGCCTGCTCGAGGACTTGGCCGCGCTCGAGCCGCAGGACGAGACGGACCGCGTCACGAAGGCGGCCATGCAGGAGCGCATCGGCCTCGAGCGGGAGATCCACGCGACCGGCCGCACCGAGCTGAACAACATCGCCTCCCCCGCCCAGGGCATCCGCGCGGTCTTCGATCTCATGCCCACGGACACCGCGGAGCAGTGGGGCCACATCGCCGGCCGCCTCGAGAACCTGCCGGCCGCCCTGCGCGGCTACACCGAGTCCCTGCTCGCCTCCCGCGACGCCGGCCACGTGGCCGCGGTGCGCCAGGTGGACATCGTGGTGGAGCAGGCCCGTGCCCACGGCGCCGCGGGCGGGTTCTTCCCGGGCCTGGTCGAGCGGGCCGAGGCAGCCGACGTCGTGGACGACGCCCTGGCCGCCCGCATCCGCTCCGGCGCGGACACCGCAGCGCAGGCCTACCGCGACTTCGCGGGCACGCTCGAGGCCGAGCTGCGCCCGCACGCCCCGGAGGCGGACGGCGTCGGGATCGAGTACTACCGGCTGGCCTCCCGCGTCTTCCTCGGCGCCGAGATCGACCTCGAGGAGACCTACCGGTGGGGCCAGGAGGAGCTGGCCCGCATCATCGCCGCGCAGCAGGCGGACGCCGAACGCATCCGGCCGGGCGCCACGATCGAGGAGGCGCGCGCGATCCTGGACGCGGACCCGGAGCGCACCCTGAAGGGCACCGAGGCCCTGCGCACGTGGATGCAGCGGCTCTCCGACGACGCGGTCGAGGCCATGAAGGAGCACTTCGAGATCCCGGCCCCGATGGACCGGCTCGAGTGCATGATCGCCCCCACCCAGGAGGGCGGCATCTACTACACCGGCCCCTCGGACGACTTCTCCCGGCCCGGCCGCATGTGGTGGTCCGTGCCCCCGGGCGAGGACGAGTTCACCACGTGGGCGGAGACCACCACGGTCTACCACGAGGGCGTGCCGGGCCATCACCTGCAGATCGCCACCGCCATGATGAACCGGGCGAACCTCAACCTGTGGCGCCGCAGCTTCTGCTGGACGTCCGGCCACGGCGAGGGCTGGGCGCTGTATGCGGAGAAGCTCATGGAGGAGCTCGGCTTCCTCGACGACCCGGGCGACCACCTCGGCATGCTGGACATGCAGCGCATGCGCGCGGCCCGCGTGGTGTTCGACATCGGCTACCACTGCGGCTTCGACGCCCCCGAGTCCGAGGGCGGCGGCGCGTGGACCCCGGAGAAGGGCTACGCGTTCCTGTCCAAGCACCTGAGGATCTCCGAGGGCCAGCGCCGCTTCGAGTTCACGCGGTACCTCGGCTGGCCGGGGCAGGCGCCGGCGTACAAGGTGGGTCAGCGCATCTGGGAGCAGATCCGCGCCGAGCACGAGCAGACCGAGGGCGCCGACTTCGACCTCAAGGCCTTCCACACGCGGGCCCTGCGCCTGGGAGGCATGGGCCTGGACACCCTGCGGGAGGCGCTCGCGTGATCCCGCACGACGACGGCGCGGCCGGCCTCGGCACGGGCCTGCGGCTGGTGCTCGGCTCGGCCTCCCCCGGCCGAGCGGAGGTCCTGACCCGGGCGCGGGTGCCGTTCCGCGTCGTCGTCTCGGGGGTGGACGAGGCGGCCGTGGGCGCGGCGGCGGGCGACCCGTCGCCGGCGGAGCTGGCGGGCCTGCTGGCGGAGGCCAAGGGCCGCGACGTGGCCGCCCGGGTGGCGGCCGCCGGCGTCGACGCGCCCACGCTCGTGCTCGGCTGCGACTCCGTGTTCGAGTTCGACGGCCGCGCCCACGGCAAGCCCTATGAGCCCGAGGTCGCCGTCGAGCGCTGGCGCGCCCAGGCCGGCCGGCAGGGCGTGCTGCACTCGGGCCACTGGCTGGGCCTGGTGCTGCCGGAGTCCGGGGCCGCGTCGGGGATGGCGGAGGAGGCGGGCGTGGTGTCCGCCGTCGTGCGCTTCGGCGCCGTCACCGAGGCCGAGATCCAGGCCTACGTGGCCACGGGCGAGCCGCTGCACTGCGCGGGCGCGTTCACGGTGGACGGTGCGGGCGCGGCCCTCGTGGACAGCGTGGACGGGGACCCCAACGCGGTGATCGGCCTGTCCGTGGCGTGGCTGCGGCGGGCCACGGCGGCCCTGGGCCAGGACTTCACCCGGTTGTGGGAACCCTCCAACGCGCAGCGCTGATCCGGCGCGACAGGGCCGCGTGCCTCGGAGGGTTCCGCCACAACGAGTAGGGTGCTGGTCAGAGTCGGCGCCGTCCCGCGCCTTTCGCCCCACCGGGTGAGGGGCACGACCCCGGACGTGGCGCCCGCACCCCCAGCCGTGATCGTCCGAGGAGTCCATCGCCCATGAGCATCGCCGACGCACCGCAGGCCTCGGTCGTCCCGCCCGTCGACCCCGCGGCGGAGCGCCGGTTCTCCCGGGTGCTGATCGCCAACCGCGGCGAGATCGCCGTGCGCATCATCCGGGCCTGCCAGGACGAGGGGCTGACCTCCGTGGCCGTCTACGCCGAGCCGGACCGGGACGCCCTGCACGTGAGGCTCGCAGACGAGGCCGTGGCCCTCGGCGGGGAGACCGCCGCCGACTCCTATCTGGTGATCGGCAAGATCCTCGACGCCGCCGAGCGCGCGGGCGCGGACGCCGTGCACCCCGGCTACGGCTTCCTCTCCGAGAACGCGGACTTCGCGCGCGCCGTGACCGACGCCGGGCTCGTGTGGATCGGACCGCCCGCCGAGGCGATCGACCGGTTGGGCGACAAGGTCTCGGCCCGCCAGCTGGCCACCAAGGTCGGCGCCCCGCTGGCACCGGGCACCACCTCCCCCGTGACCGGCACGGAGGAGGTCGTCGCGTTCGCGGACGAGTTCGGCCTGCCGGTGGCCATCAAGGCGGCCTACGGCGGCGGCGGCCGCGGCATCAAGGTGGCCCGCACGCGCGAGGAGATCCCCGAGTTCTACGAGTCCGCGGTCCGTGAGGCCGTGGCCGCGTTCGGCCGGGGCGAGTGCTTCGTGGAGCGGTTCCTGGACAAGCCGCGCCACGTGGAGACGCAGTGCCTGGCGGACGTGCACGGCGACGTCGTCGTGATCTCCACCCGCGACTGCTCGCTGCAGCGCCGCAACCAGAAGCTCGTGGAGGAGGCCCCGGCGCCGTTCCTCACGG
>NZ_JALJRI010000120.1:0-5906 GCF_024519795.1 Micrococcus sp. Mcc89
GCTACCTCGGCGACGTCCCACCCGCCGAGTTCGAGGACACGTTCTATGCTGTCGAGGCCGGCCGCGAACAGTTGTCGGAATCAAATAGCGCGAGTCTCCATCAGACCCAGGGGGCTTCAGGGCCAACGCTCTGGTCACCGACGAGATCGATTTTGGATCGAGCCGCTCGGCCACTGAGGAAGTTCTGAATTCCCGGGGATATAAGTCGAGCCGAACGCCGAACCGTAGGGTCTGTCTCGATCAGTTTGTGCTAAGGAATATGTCAGGCACGGAAAGAGGCCCAGGCGCTCCCCTCGAGGGAGTACCTGGGCCTCATTCCATTTTCCCTCGTCAGATGCGGACTCTGACCCGTGGGAACGTGGTCGGGCTAGCGGGATTTGAACCCACGACCTCTTGACCCCCAGTCAAGCGCGCTACCAAGCTGCGCCATAGCCCGTGGCGAATCGCGGTCATCCGCGCTTCGGCACCCGACGAGCATACCCCACCCGCACCGCCGGATGCGAATCGGGAGCGGGCCCGCCGGGTCGTCGTCGTCAGGGGTGAACGGCACGACACCCCCGAAACGTGAACAAGGGGCCCACGTCCTCTTCACAGACGTGAACCCCTCATCCCTTGACCGAGGGCCACCCGACCGAGAGTCCCCCAGCGACCGCGGCCCCGGCGTACCGGTGGGCCTGGCGGTCTGCACGAACCCTCTCATGACTGAGGGTGCAGTCGCGCACGTGAGAAGTGTAACACGCTGAGCCGCTCCGATCCGCCGTTCCGGGCGCGTCGCAGGGGCGTGTCGGGGGCCTCACGGAGCCCCGTCGCAGGCTCAGAACGTGAAGGTTCGGTCCCCCACGCGGAATTCGACGTCCTCCAGGTCCGGGATGGCGTCGCGCGCCCGGTCCGCCGCCTCCCGCATCGTGTCCTCGAGAACCTGGGGATCGGCCTCGAGCAGGGACTGGCCGTACTCGATGACCACCTTCCCGTCCTCCCGAAGGGCCTCGACGTCGACGATGTCCGAACCGGAGGGCAGCGATCGCGTCAGGTCCTCGACGACCTCGGCGGCGCGCTGGTCCGCCTCCTCCAGGGCGCCCTCGGCCTCCTGGCGCAGCTGCCCCAGGTCCACGCGGTCCGAGGCGTCCGCCTCCAGCTCGCTGATCCGGTCCTCGGCCTGGGCGAGCCGGTCCTCCGCGCTCTGCAGCGCGGCCCGGGTCTCGCCGTCGTCGACCGCGCAGCCGGATGCGGCCAGCGCGAGCGCGGCCAGGGTGGCCAGGGACAGGGCGGCGGGGCGACGTCGGATGAGGCTCATGCCCACAGGCTACGCGGCGAAGGTGGACGAACGGTGGGAGCTTGCCGGGACGACGACGTCCCCCGGCGCGGGTGGCCGAGGGACGTCGTCGGGGGCGGGGCCGGATCAGCGGCCGCGACCGCGCTTCTCGCGCACGCGCATCCCGATCTCGAGGGGCGTGCCCTCGAACCCGAACGTCTCGCGCAGGCGGCGCACGATGAACCGGCGGTACCCGGGGTCCAGAAACCCGGTGGTGAACAGCACGAACTTGGGCGGCCGGCTCGAGACCTGGGTCGCGAACAGGATGCGGGGCTGCTTGCCGCCGCGCAGCGGGTGCGGGTGGGCCGCCACAAGCTCGCCGAGGAACGCGTTGAGCTTGCCCGTGGGGATGCGGGTGTCCCACGAGTCCAGGGCGAGGTCCAGCGCGGGGACGAGACGGTCCTTGTGCCAGCCGGTCTTCGCGGAGATGTTCACCCGCGGCGCCCACGCGACGTGCGCCAGGTCCCTCTCGATCTCCTTGGCCAGCTGGAGCCGGCGGTCCTCATCCACCTGGTCCCACTTGTTGAACGCGATCACGAGGGCGCGGCCGGAGTCCAGCACCATCTGGAGGATGCGCACGTCCTGCTCCGAGATCACCTGCGGCGCCTCGAGCAGCACCACGGCCACCTCGGCGCGGTCCAGGGCCGAGGCAGTGCGCAGCGACGCGTAGTAGTCGGCGCCGTGGGCCATGTGCTGCCGTCGACGGATGCCGGCGGTGTCCACGAAGCGCCACAGCCGTCCGCCGAGCTCCACGAGCTCGTCCACGGGGTCGCGCGTGGTGCCGGCCAGGTCGTCCACCACCACGCGGTCCGAGCCGGCCAGCTTGTTCAGCAGCGAGGACTTGCCCACGTTCGGCCGGCCCACGAGGGCGATCCGGCGCGGGCCGCCGCGCGGCACGAGACCGCCGTGGGCGGACTCCTCCGGCAGCGCCTCGAGCGCGGCGTCCAACAGGTCCGCGACGCCGCGGCCGTGCACCGCGGACACCGGGTACGGGTAGCCGAAGCCGAGCGACCACAGGGTGGCGGCGTCGGCCTCCTGGACCATGTCGTCCACCTTGTTGGCGGCCACGATCACCGGGCGGTCCTTGCGGCGCAGCATCGAGACCACGGCCTCGTCCGTGGCCGTCATGCCGACGGTGGCGTCCACCACGAACACGACGGCGTCCGCCACGTCCACGGCCAGCTCTGCCTGCTCGGCCACGCGACGGTGGATGCCCTTGGCGTCGTGCTCCCAGCCGCCGGTGTCCACCACGGTGAACTCGCGGCCGTTCCACTCGGCGTCGTAGGAGACGCGGTCGCGCGTCACGCCGGGCATGTCCTCCACGACGGCCTCACGGCGGCCGATGATGCGGTTGACGAGCGTGGACTTGCCGACGTTCGGCCGGCCCACGATGGCCAGCACGGGCGGCACGGGCGCGTCGACGTCCTCGTCGGGCCCGAGCTGCCACGCGTCGAGGAGGGCGGCGTCGTCCTCCTCGAGCTCGTAGTCGGCCAGGCCGGCGCGCAACGACGCGGCACGCGCCTCGGCCTCCTCCTCGGTCATGGCGGCGAGCCGCTCGGCCACCTGATCGTCGCCGGCGGGGACGAACTCGTCCTCACCGGAGCGGTGCTGGGGGTTCTCGGTCATCGTCGGCCTCCCTTCACGGCCGGGATGCCGGCCTGGTCCTCGACGGCGGCCAGGACGGCCGCCACGGTCTGCTCGAAGTCGAGCTCGGTGGAGTCCACGAGCGCCACCCCGTCGGCGGGGCGGTCGAACGTGGACACGGTGGCGTCGCGGGCGTCGCGCCCGGCCACCTGGCGGTGCAGCGTGCCAGCGTCGACGCCGGGCTCCCCCGCCGCGGTCAGCTGGCCTGAGCGGCGGGCGGTGCGCACGGCCTCGGAGGCCGTGAGCAGCACGCGCGCGTGGGCGTCCGGGGCCACCACCGTGGTGATGTCGCGGCCCTCGGCGACCATCCGGCCCGCGGCAGCGATCGCCGCCCGCTGGCGACGGTGCAGCTCCTCGCGCACCGGGATGACCACGGCGACGGTGGAGACCGTGTCCGTGACCTCGGGGCCGCGGATCGCCTCGGTGACGTCCGTGCCGCCGACCCGCACGGCCTCGACGTCCGGGTCGGTGGACTGGTCCAGGTCCATGGCGACGGCGGCCGCCGCCACGGCCTCCGCGTCGGCCAGGTCGACGCCCTCGTGCAGGCAGTGCCACGCCACGGCGCGGTACATGGCGCCGGTGTCCAGGTATGCGGCGCCGAGACGCCGGGCCACGGCCTTGGACACGGACGACTTGCCCGAGCCCGAGGGCCCGTCCACCGCCACTACGAGCGGGGCGGGTGCGACGTCGTCGCGGGTGTGCTCGGTCATCTCAGACCACCTTCCATCCGGCGGCGGTCAGCGCCGCCACGAGTTCGTCCCTGCGGCCGGGCAGCACAGAGATCTCCACCATGCCGACCCGGTGGCCCGAGGCGTGCTCGAGTCGCAGGTCCTCCACGTTCACGTCCGTGCGGCCGACCTCGTCGAGGAGGGCCGCGATCTGCCCGGGGGCGTCGTCCACGATCACCGTGACCACCGCGAACGCCTGCGGCGGCGCCCCGTGCTTGCCGGGCACCCGAGCCCGACCGGCGTTGCCCTCGGCGATCAGCTGCGCCATGTCCAGCCGCGCCCCGGGGGCGGAGGGGTCCTCCAGGGTGCGGATCAACCGGTCCAGGTCCGCCCGCAGCCCGTGCAGCGCCGGCACGATCCGCCCGGCGTTGCCGGAGAGGATCTGCACCCACAGCTGCGGGTCCGACGCCGCGATCCGGGTGGTGTCCCGCAACCCGTTGCCGGCCAGTGCGAGCGCCTGGTCCGGGGTGTCCTGCAGGCGGGAGGCCACGAGCGAGGCGGCGATCTGCGGCAGGTGCGAGATCAGCGCGACCGATTCGTCGTGGGCGCGGGCCGCCATCCGGTACGGGGTGGCCTGCAGCGTCAGCGCGAGCGCCCGACCGGCCGCGAGGGCGCCCGGGTGCGTCGTGTCCGTCGGGCACAGCACCCACGGCGCCTGCGTGAACAGGGTGCCGCGGGCCGCCACGGGACCGGACCGCTCGGAGCCGGCCATCGGGTGCGTCCCGAGGTACCGGTCGGCGTCCTGCGGGGCCAGGCGGCCGTCGTCGACGGCAGCGCGCACGCCCGCGGCGACCGCCTCCTTCACCGAGGCGATGTCCACCACCACGGCCGCGGGCCAGCGGCGCAGCGAGTCGACCACGACGTCGGCGGTCACGTCCGGCGGCGCGGCCACGACGACGAGTCCCGGGGCGACGTCGAGGTCGTCGCCCTCGGCGTCCAGGCGGGCGGGGCGTCCGGCGCGGATGTCCGCGGCCACGGCCAGGGCGGCGGGCGAGGGGTCGTGCAGGCGCACGTCCACACCGGCCGCGCTCAGCCCGATGCCGATCGAGGCGCCCAGCAGACCGGTCCCCCGGACGAGCACGGGCTGCGGGATCCCGGCCGGGCCGTCACCGAGCTTGGCGGCGGACTCGGCGGGCGCGCTCACAGGCCGACCAGGGCCTTGAGGTGGCCCAGCTCCTGCGCGTTGAGTGCGCGGACGGTGCCCTGCTTCTGGTCGCCCAGCAGGATGGGGCCCACCTTGACGCGGACGAGCCGCTCGACCGGGTGGCCGATCTCCTGGAACATGCGACGCACGATGCGGTTCTTGCCCGAGTGCAGCACGACCTCGACGAGCACGTGGCCCGGCGTCGAGTCGACGAGCTTGAACGAGTCGACCTGCGCCACGCCGTCCTCCAGTTCCACGCCCTCGCGCAGCCGGTTCGAGACGCCCTTGGCCAGCGGGCCGCGGGTCTGCACCACGTAGGTCTTGGGGACCTCGTAGCTGGGGTGGGTGAGGCGGTTGGCCAGCTCGCCGTCGTTGGTGAGGATGAGCAGGCCCTCGGTCTCGTTGTCCAGACGGCCCACGTGGAACAGGTGCTCCTGCCCGGGCTTGAGGTAGGTGGCGATCGAGGGCCGGCCCTCCGGGTCCACCATCGTGGAGATCACGCCGCGGGGCTTGTTGAAGACGAAGTACTGCTTGGTCACGTCCGTCTGCACGGAGATGCCGTCCACCCGGATCACGGCCGTGGCCGGGTCCACGCGCACGCCGGGCTCGGTGACGACGACGCCGTCCACCTCCACGCGGCCCTCGGCGATGAGGTCCTCGCTCACGCGCCGGGACGCCACACCCGCCGCGGCCAGCACCTTCTGCAGGCGCTCGCCCGACTCGTCGTGGATGCGGTCGAGGTGGGCGGCCTTGGCCCGGGCGGCGCCGGCGCCGCGGCCGCGGCGACCGCGGGTGCGCGGCACGGCGTCCTCGTCGAAGGGGGCCTCCTCACGGGGGGCGGCGGCGCCGCGGCGGGCACCGATCTGTCGCTGGAAGTCGCGCTCCTGGAACGGGCCGCCCCGTCGACCGACGGCGGGGGTGCGTCCGGAGCCTCGCGGCTTGCGGGAGTTCATGGGGAGGGCGTCCTTTCGGGTGCGCGTCAACGGCGCCGGTCGGGCCGGCGGCGGACGGGTCAGGGGGTGAGGGACGGTCCGGAGACGGACACGCCCGGCTTCATTCTCGCAGATCGGCGGCGTCG
>NZ_JALJRI010000121.1:0-547 GCF_024519795.1 Micrococcus sp. Mcc89
TCGACAGCATAGAACGTGTCCTCGAACTCGGCGGGTGGGACGTCGCCGAGGTAGCCGTGGAGGCGTTGCGTGTTGTGCCAGGACACCCACCCGAGGGTCGCGAGCTCGAGGTCCTCGGCCGTTCGCCAGGGACCTGGCCGTGCGGGCCCGCGGACGAGCTCGGCCTTGTAATAGCCGTTCACGGTCTCGGCCAGGGCGTTGTCATAACTGTCCCCGACGGGCCCGATCGACGGTGTCGCTCCGATCTCGGCGAGGCGTTCGCCGTAGCGAATGGAGGTGAATTGAGACCCCGCGTCGCTGTGACAGCGCAGGTCCTCGTGGCGAGCGCCGCGGGACCAGCGGGCCATCTCGATCGCGTCGAGGACCATCTCGGTGCGCATGTGTGACGCGCACCGCCACCCTACGATCATCCTGCTGAACGCGTCGACGATGAAGCAGACGTACGCGACGCCGGCCCACGTCGGCACGAACGTCAGGTCGGTGACCCAGAGCCGGTTCGGGGCAGGCGCGGTGAACTCCCGCTTCACGAGGTCCGGGTGCCGCGCCG
>NZ_JALJRI010000011.1:0-1192 GCF_024519795.1 Micrococcus sp. Mcc89
GGGCTGACCCCGTTTCGTAGGTCCAGTCGTTATGAGAGTCGTCCTGTTGCCCGCGGTCGCGGGCAGGGAGACTGGTCAGATCATGACGAACAGCAGGAAGCGTCACACCCCCGAGCAGGTCGTCCGTAAGCTCGGGCAGGCCGACAGGATGCTCGCCGATGGTCAGGACGTCGCGGCGGTGTGCCGGGAGCTCGGGGTGTCCGAGCAGACGTACTACCGGTGGCGGAACCAGTACGGCGGCCTCAAGGCCGACGACGCAAAGCGCCTGAAGGAGCTGGAGAAGCAGAACGCGACCCTGAAGCGTCTGCTCGCGGAAGCGGAGCTGGAGAAGGCCGCGCTCAAGGAGCTGGCTGAGGGAAACTTCTAAGCCCGGACAGGCGCCGCGCCGCCGTCGATCACCTCAAGCGCAAGTTGCGGGTGAGCGAACGGATGGCGTGCCGTCTGGTCGGGCTGAGCCGCTCCGCGTACCGGCGACCGCTCAAGGGCGACACGGTCGCGGACCCGGATCGGGCGCTCAGGGAGTGGCTGCGCGCCTGGGCGAAGGACCATCCCCGCTACGGGTATCGGCGGGCGTATCACGACGCCCGCGCCGAGGGGTGGGTGGTGAACCACAAGAAGATCCAACGCCTGTGGCGTGACGAAGGGCTCCGGGTCCCGCAGCGGCGTCGACGCAAGCGCGTCGGGTCCTCGACCGTCGACGCGCCGACGGCGGACGCGCCGAACGTGGTGTGGGCGGTGGACTTCCAGTTCGACGCCGACGAGCACGGACGACCGATCAAGATCTGCTCGATCGTCGACGAACACACCCGGGAGTGCATCGGCGGGCTCGTGGAGCGCTCGATTACCGCCGACCGACTCACCGCCCACCTCGAGGACCTCGTCGCCGCCCGGGGCGCCCCGGCGGTGCTCAGGTCGGACAACGGGCCGGAGTTCATCAGCG
This sequence comes from Micrococcus sp. Mcc89, assembly GCF_024519795.1. Lineage (NCBI taxonomy): Bacteria > Bacillati > Actinomycetota > Actinomycetes > Micrococcales > Micrococcaceae > Micrococcus > Micrococcus sp. Mcc89. The sequence continues at coordinate 941 of NZ_JALJRI010000011.1, forward strand.
AGGCGATGGCCGACTGGGCCGGCACCCGCACCGGCCTGTCCTACATCCCTCCGGGCTCGCCGTGGCGCAACGGGTACGTCGAGTCGTTCAACAGCCGGATCCGCGACGAGTGCCTCAACATCAACAGCTTCTACTCGCTGCTGCACGCACAGGTCATCATCGGCGACTGGAAGGACGAGTACAACCACCACCGCCGGCACTCCTCGCTCGGCTACCTAACCCCAGCCGAGTACGCTCGGCAGTGCACCCATC
>NZ_JALJRI010000012.1:0-19015 GCF_024519795.1 Micrococcus sp. Mcc89
TGGCGCGGGAGCGGGTGAAGGTCGTGGACCGGGAGGAGATGACCCGCATCTCCCGGGAGAGCGTCCTCCTCGGCGCCGAAGGCTGAGTCCTCCCGTCGGGCGGATTCGCGGCCGCGGCGCGGCCCACCCCTCGCCCGCGCCGCGGCCCGTTCCCTACCGTGGTGCCCATGACCACCTTCGCCGCAGCCGAACGCGCCCGTCTCGCTGACCTCCTGCTCGAGAAGGGCCCCCACGCGCCCACCCTGTGCGGCGGCTGGAGCACCCGCGACCTCGCCGCCCACCTCTGGCTGCGGGAGAGCCGGCCCGACGCCTTCGCCGCCCTGTTCATCCCGCCGCTGTCCCGCCACCTCGACCGCCTGACCGCGGACACCAAGCGCCGCGACTACGCCGAGGTCGTGCGGGAGTGGGCCGCGGGCCCGTCGGCGCTGAACCCCATGCGGGCGGCGGACAGGCACGTGAACGCGGCCGAGCACTTCATCCACCTCGAGGACGTCCGGCGCGGCGAGTCCTCGACCGGCGGCTCGCTGCCCGCCCCGCGCCCGTTCTCCCCGGACGAGGAGGACGCCCTCTACCGCTCGCTGCGTCGCATGGCCCCGCTGTTCCTGCGCACGTCCACGGCGCCGGTGGTCCTCCAGGGCCCGGGCCGCGCCCCGGTCACCGTCACCCGTGGGGCCGTGGCGCTGCGGGCGCCCGTCACGGTGACCGGCGAGGTCGGGGAGCTCCTCCTCTGGGCCTCGGGCCGGGACGCCGTGCACGTGGAGCTCGACGGCGACGCGTCGGCGGCCGTGCGCACCGCCCTCTGACGCGCTCCGGCCCGCGGCCACGGGCCGGCGCATCGTCCACTACACTGGCGGGCACAGGCGTCGACCCGGCCATCACCGGCGAGCCTCCGGAAGAACGGGCCGCACGGCCCCAGTAGAACCGGACGGGTAAGCCCGTCACAGCAGTCATCAAGCGGCCAGCACCCCGGGGACCTCCCGACGCCGGCAAGCAAGGTGGTACCGCGTCCGCGGCCGGCCGGAGGGTCGGGCCCTCGGGCGTCCTTGCACGGAACCGACGCCCCGGACGCAAAGGACCCCCGTGTACCCCCTCGCCTCCTCCGCCCCTGACGGCCGCACCCCGGCCTCCCCGCGCTTCCCGGAGATCGAGCGCCGCATCCTGGCGTACTGGGATGAGGACGGCACCTTCCAGGCCTCGATCGACCAGCGTCCCGCCTTCAACGAGGACGGTTCGCAGAACGAGTTCGTCTTCTACGACGGCCCGCCCTTCGCCAACGGCCTGCCGCACTACGGCCACCTGCTCACCGGGTACGTCAAGGACCTCGTGGCCCGCTACCAGACGCAGCAGGGCCGCCGCGTGGAGCGCCGCTTCGGCTGGGACACCCACGGCCTGCCCGCCGAGCTCGAGGCGATGAAGCAGCTGGGCATGACGGACAAGTCCGAGATCGAGGCCATGGGCATCGACACGTTCAACGAGGCCTGCCGCTCCTCGGTCCTGAAGTACACGGACCAGTGGCGGGACTACGTGACCCGCCAGGCCCGCTGGGTCGACTTCGAGAACGACTACAAGACCCTCACCCCGGACTTCATGGAGTCCGTGATCTGGGCCTTCTCCGAGCTGCACCGCAAGGGCCTGACCTACCGCGGCTTCCGCGTCCTGCCCTACTGCTGGAACGACGAGACCCCGCTGTCCAACCACGAGCTGCGCATGGACGACGACGTCTACAAGATGCGCCAGGACCCCTCGGTCACCGTCACGTTCCCGATCACCGGCCTCCCGGCGGACCCCGCCCTCGTGCCCGACGGCGGCGCCGACGCGGCGCTCGCCGCGCACCTGGCCGGCGTCCACGTCCTGGCCTGGACCACCACGCCCTGGACGCTGCCGACCAACGCGGCCCTCGCCGTCGGCCCCCAGATCCAGTACGCCGTGGTGCCGGCCGGCCCCGAGGGCGCGACCGCGGACGGGGACCGCTTCCTCCTGGCCGTGGACCTGGTGGGCGCCCACGCCAAGGAGCTCGGCTACGCCGATGCCGACGCCGCCCGCGCCGCGGTCACCGAGACGATCCCCGGCGCCCGCCTCGGCGGTCTGGCCTACGCGCCGCTGTTCACGGACGTGTTCGACGCCCACCGCGGGGAGACCTTCACCGTCAACGGCCGTGACCTCGGCGTCGAGGGCGCCCACCGCATCCTCGTGGACGACTACGTCTCCACCGAGGACGGCACGGGCGTGGTCCACCAGGCGCCGGCCTACGGTGAGGACGATCAGCGCGTGTGCGAGGCCAACGGCATCCCCGTGCTGCTCTCCGTGGACTCCGGTGCCCGGTTCCTGCCGCTGTTCGCCCGCGAGGACGTCGGGCGCGGCGACCTGCGCGAGATCGCCGGCGTCCAGGTCTTCGAGGCCAACCGCACGATCATCCGCGCCCTGCGCTCGCTGGGCCGGCTCGCGCGGGAGGCTTCCTACGAGCACTCCTACCCGCACTGCTGGCGCTGCCGCACGCCGCTGATCTACCGCGCGGTGACGTCCTGGTACGTCAAGGTCACCCAGATCAAGGAGCGCATGCTCGAGCTGAACGAGGAGATCACCTGGATCCCCGGCAACGTGAAGCACGGGCAGTTCGGCACGTGGGTCGCCAACGCGCGCGACTGGTCCATCTCCCGCAACCGGTACTGGGGCTCGCCCATCCCGGTGTGGGAGTCCGACCACCCCGACTTCCCCCGCCAGGAGGTCTACGGCTCGCTCGCGGAGATCGAGGAGGCCTTCGGCCGTCTGCCGCGCAACGCCGAGGGCGAGGTGGACCTGCACCGCCCGTGGGTGGACGACCTCACCCGCCCCCACCCGGACCCCGAGGCCGCCGCGGCCGGCGCGGTCATGCGCCGCGTCGAGGACGTGCTGGACGTCTGGTTCGACTCCGGCTCCATGCCGTACGCCCAGGTGCACTACCCGTTCGAGCGCGCGGACTGGTTCCCCACGCACAACCCGGCGGACTTCATCGTGGAGTACATCGGCCAGACGCGCGGCTGGTTCTACACCATGCACATCCTGGCGACCGCCCTGTTCGACCGGCCGGCGTTCTCCAACGTGATCGCGCACGGCATCGTGCTCGGCTCGGACGGGCAGAAGATGTCCAAGTCGCTGCGCAACTACCCGGACGTCACGGAGGTCCTGGACCGCGACGGCGCGGACGCCATGCGCTGGTTCCTCATGGCCAGCCCCATCCTGCGCGGCGGCAACCTGATCGTCACGGAGGAGGGCATCCGCGAGGGCGTCCGCCAGGTGCTGCTGCCGGCGTGGAACGCCTACCACTTCTTCACCCTGTACGCGAACACCGCGCACGACGGCGGCGCCCGCCCCGAGGGGTACCGCGCGCAGGAGCGGCACACCGCCGAGGACCCCCTGGACCAGTACATCCTGGCCGCCACGGGCCGCATGCTGCGGGAGGTCAAGACCGGCCTGGACGCCTACGAGGTCTCGGACGCCACGGACGCGCTGCGCGGCTTCATGGACACCCTGACCAACTGGTACATCCGCCGGTCCCGTGAGCGGTTCTTCGACGAGGACACCGTCGCCTTCGACGTCCTCTACACCGTCTTGGAGGCCTTCACCCGGGCCGCCGCACCGCTGATGCCGCTGATCGCCGAGGAGATCTGGCGCGGTCTCACCGGCGGCCGCTCGGTCCACCTGACCGACTACCCGGACGCCGACCTGTTCCCCCACGGGCCCGAGGCGGACTCCCTCGTGGCCCGGATGGACGCGGTGCGCCGCATCAGCTCGGCCGGCTCGGCCCTGCGCAAGGGGGCCGGGCGCCGGGTGCGCCTGCCACTGCCCCGCCTGTCCGTCGTCGTCCCGGACGCGGCGGGCCTCGAGGGCACCTACGCCCGCATCGTGGCGGACGAGCTGAACCTCAAGGACGTCGAGCTCACCGAGCTCTCGGAGGAGGCGATCGCCCGCTACGGCATCGGCACGGAGCTGAAGCTGAACTTCCGCGAGCTCGGCAAGGCGTTCGGCAGGCAGGTGCCGCTCGTGAAGCAGGCGGTCGACGCCGGCGCGTACGAGGAGACGGCCGAGGGCCTGGCGGTCACGCTCGCCGACGGCGAGACCGTGACCCTGGCCCCCGCGCTCTACGAGCTGCGCACCGTCTCCACCGGTGCCCCCGAGGGGACCGCGGTGGGCGTGCTGCCCGGCACCGCCGGCTTCCTCGTGCTGGACACCGAGGTCTCCGCGGAGCTGGCCGCCGAGGGCACCGCCCGGGACGTGGTCCGCGCCGTGCAGGCGGCCCGCAAGGACGCCGGCCTGGACGTCTCCGACCGCGTGCGCACGCGGATCGAAGGCCCCACCGCCGTCGTGGCGGCGCTCGAGGCCCACCGCGGTCTCGTCGCGGAGGAGACCCTCACGGTGGACCTGGAGCTCGTGGACTCCGGCGCGGCCGACCCGCGCAAGGACCCGGCCGACGACGCCATGAAGACCGTGGCCGTCTCCGTCGCGAAGGCAGACGCGTGATGCGCGGGGACGTCCCGGGCACGGTCGAGGAGGTCTACCGGGACCTGCTCGCCCGCGCCCCGGAGAACAAGATGCAGCCGCGGCTCGAGCCGATGCGGCGCGTGCTCGCGCTGCTCGGCGACCCGCAGCACGCGGCCCCGGTGATCCACCTGACCGGCACCAACGGCAAGACGTCCACGGCGCGGATGGTCGAGGCCGTCCTGCGCGCGTACGGGCTGCGCACCGGGCGCTACACCTCGCCGCACCTGCAGCGCGTCACGGAGCGGATCAGCATCGACGGCGCCCCCGTCGCCGACGAGACCTTCGTGCGCGTGTGGGGGGAGATCCTCCCGATCGTGCAGACCGTGGACGCGGAGCTCGAGGCCGCGGGCGAGGTCCCGCTGACGTACTTCGAGGCGCTCACCACGCTGGGCTTCGCGGTGTTCGCGGACGAGCCCGTCGAGGTCATCGTCCTCGAGGTGGGCCTCGGGGGCGTGACGGACGCGACCAACGTCGCGGACGCCGTCGTCTCCGTGGTCACCCCCATCTCCCTGGACCACACGGACCTGCTGGGGGAGACCGAGGCCGAGATCGCCGAGGAGAAGGCCGGCATCATCAAGCCCGGCGGCGCCCTCGTCTCCGCCGCCCAGGAGCGCGACGCCGCCCAGGTGCTGCTCGAGGCGGCTCGGGCGGCCGACGTGCCGTTCCGCTTCGAGGGCGTCGAGTTCGGCGTGCTCGAGCGCTCCCTGGCCGTGGGTGGCCAGCAGGTGTCCGTGCGTGGCCTCGCGGCCGAGTACCGGGACCTGTTCCTGCCGCTGCTCGGGGAGCACCAGGCGCAGAACCTCGCGGTCGCCGTGGCGGCCCTGGAGATGTTCCTGGGCGGCGGCGACCGGCCGCTGGACGAGGAGCTGCTGCGCGAGGGGCTGTCCCAGGTCACCTCGCCCGGCCGGCTCGAGGTGCTGCGCACCGCCCCCACGCTCATCGTGGACGCCGCCCACAACCCGGACGGCGTGCGGGCCACGGCCCGCGCGGTGCAGGAGGCGTTCGGCTTCACCCGCCTCTCGCTGGTCGTCGGGATCCTCCAGGAGAAGGACGCGCCGGGCATGCTCGCGGCGCTCTACCGGGCGTTCGGCGACGACGTGGAGGACCTCGCGGTGACGCAGTCCTCCTCGGCCCGCGCCATCCCGGCCGGGGAGCTGGCCCGCATGGCCGTCGACGCCGGCTGGCCCGAGGATGACGTGTACGCCACCGAGTCCGTGCCGGACGCCCTGGAGTGGGCGGTCGGCCGCGCGGAGGCCCTGGAGACGAGCGCGGACGAACTGGCCTCCGGCACCGGCGGCGGCGTGCTCGTGCTCGGCTCGATCACCCTGGCCGCGGAGGTCCGCACCCTCGTGGGCGAGCCCCGCCACGCCGGCCCCGTCACCGTGGCCGCCCGCGGCCTCGACCCCGCCGACCTGCTCGACGCCGTCGGGCTGGCGGACGCCGACGAGGACGACCTGGACCCGGAGATCCTCGAGCTGCTCGAGGACCGCGACGACGCCGGCGCCCGCCGCCGGCCGGAGGAGGACCGATGACCCCCGACCAGCCGGAGACCGGAGGCGCCACGGAGCAGGGGCGCTTCGGCGACGAGTCCTGGCGCCCCGCGCGTGAGACGCGAGCCCAGCGGCAGTGGCGCCCCGGCACTCGTCGGCGCCGCCGCTCCGTGCGCGCCCTGTTCACCTCCACGATCCTCATGCTCGAGGCGGTGCTCATCTTCTTCCTCGGGCTCATGCTGTTCGGCATGCACCGGGACGAGCCGGGCGCCTGGTGGTTCGTGGCGGGCTACTCCGCGCTGGCCGTCGTCGCGGTGCTGACCTGCGCCCTGGTGCGCAAGCCCGTCGGCATCGCGATCGGCTGGGCGATCCAGGCCGTCCTGCTGGCCTCCGGCTTCTGGGAGTACTCGATGTTCGTGGTGGGGGCCCTCTTCGCGCTGACGTGGGCGTACGCCGTGATCAAGGGCGGTGCCATGGACGTCGAGAACGCACACCGGGACCGCCTCGAGGCCGCCTGGGAGGCCGAGCACGGACGCTGAGACCCGGGCCCCACTAGGGTGGGGCGGGAACCGGACCGCGCTCGCGGCCGTCCGACGACGCTAGGAGCACACCCCATGACGCACCACACCGAAGAGACCCTCGTCCTCATCAAGCCGGACGGGGTGGCCCGCAACCTGGTCGGCGAGATCCTCGCGCGCATCGAGCGCAAGGGCTACGTGATCGCCGATCTGAAGATGCTCACGCCCACCCGCGCCATGCTGGAGCGGCACTACGAGGAGCACCAGGGCAAGCCGTTCTTCGAGCCGCTGGTCGCGTTCATGGCCTCCGGCCCCGTGGTGGCCGCGCGCGTCACGGGCGACTCGGTGATCGAGGGCTTCCGCTCGCTGGCCGGCAAGACCGATCCCACCGTGGCCGCCCCGGGCACCATCCGCGGCGACCTGGGCCGGGACTGGGGCGAGGCCGTCCAGAAGAACCTCGTCCACGGTTCGGACTCGACCCTCTCGGCCGAGCGCGAGCTCGCGATCTGGTTCGGCTGAGCCCGGTCCGGGCCCGCACGACGGCGGCCGGTCACCCTGGTGGGGTGACCGGCCGCCGTCGTCGTGTCCGGTGGGGGAGCTTAGGCTCAGTCGATCCCGACGACCCCGAGGCCCAGTTCCAGCAGGATCGAGGCGAACACCAGGACGTAGAGGAGCACGATCACGGGCCAGGCCAGCTCCCGGGCGAGGCGGACGAGACCGGCCGGGGCCGGCAGCGTGCCGGTCTGCAGGTTCCGGGACGTCACGAGCACGAGCTGGGCGATGACCATGGCCCACACGATCATGCAGTAGAGGCAGAGCGTGCCGATGCTGTAGACGGCCGAGTACCAGAGCCACACACAGAACGCGAAGCCCGCCAGGATCCCCGCGTTCATCAGCAGCCAGTACCAGCGGGCGAAACGGGCGCCGGCGAGCAGGGACATCCCCACGGTGATGAGCACGGAGAACGCGACCACGCCGATGTACGTGTTCGGGAAGCCGAAGGTGTGGGCCTGCCACGACTGCATCACCTGGCCGCAGGACACCCACGGGTTGAGGTCGCAGGACGTGCGGTGCGTCGGGTCAGCGGTGAGGAGGGCGCGCTCGACGATGATGATGATCGTGGCCGTCAGCGCCACGAGCGAGGTGATCAGGAGCAGCGCCGCCGTGCCCGCGGGCCGGGCGTACCAGGTGAGCCGGGCCTCCTCGGCGGGGACGTCGTCGGCAGGGGAGAGGCGGACGTCGTCCGTCAGCGGGGTCGCAGGCATGGACACGATTCTAGGCGCGCGCCCGGGGCGGATGTGAGAGAATCGGCCCTGGCCGTCCCGTGGCCACACCGCGGGGCAGCCCGCTGCGCGCCCGACGTCGGGCCGCCGCCGAGGCGCCCCCGCGTCGAGCATCGTGCGGGAGGTGGACGCCGGGCCCCGCCCGTGTGCGTCCGTGCGCCGGCCGGCGGACGGCACGTGACGCCCAGGCCCCGATCTCGAGGGCGCAGCGGTTCCGCGCCGGCCCCTGACGGTCGACGCGGTCCACCCGATGACTTCTCGGAGTCCGCCTCCCGGCGCACCCGTGGCGCACGGCGCCCGGGGCAACGCGGCCGGCGGCGGACGCGGACACGCCGGGCGGCGGCGAGTGTGGCGTCGTCGGTCGGCGGGAGGTGCTGCCATGGCGGCCAACAACGAGGACACGACCCGCGCAGACGAACGTGCGGAGGAGACGGCCGAGCAGGCCGTGACGCAGACCGCGGCGGACACCGCCGCCGGGGCGGTTCAGCCGGAGCGGACCCCCGCGTCCGACGACGCCGCGGACGCGCCCGAGGAGCCGAGCGCGCCGACGCTGCAGTTCGACCCGACCGACCCGTTCGCCGTGCCGGCGAACCTGATCGAGGTCCTGCGCACCGAGACCACGTCGCGGCAGCGCTCCGAGGACCAGGACGACCCGGGGACCTCCGGGCGTCCGCGCCGTCGTCGCCCCTCCCGCGAGGGCGGCCACGCGGAGGAGGGTGCCGCAGCCGCGTCGTCGGACGCCGAGGACCGGGAGGACGCCGGAGAGTCCGAGGACCGGGCCGAGGGCGCCGTGGTCTCCCGTCGGCGTCGCCGGCGCCGCCGCGGCGAGGTGGACATGGAGCTCAACGGCGGCGAGGCCGGCGATCCCGAGCACACCGTCACCCGCGTGCGCGCCCCGCGCCAGGCCGTCGGCACCGCCTCGGACACCGTCCAGAGCGTCAAGGGCTCCACCCGGCTCGAGGCGAAGCGCCAGCGCCGCCGCGACTCCCGCTCGGGCGGGCGTCGCCGCACCGTGATCACCGAGGCCGAGTTCCTGGCCCGCCGCGAGGCCGTGGACCGCAAGATGCTGGTGCGCCAGCGGGACCAGCGCATCCAAATCGCCGTGCTCGAGGACGGCGTGCTGGCCGAGCACTTCGTCTCGCACACCACGCAGGACTCGATGATCGGCAACGTGTACCTGGGCAAGGCCCAGAACGTGCTGCCGTCCATGGAGGCCGCGTTCGTGGACATCGGCCGCGGACGCAACGCCGTGCTCTACGCGGGCGAGGTCAACTGGGACGCCGCCCAGCTGGACGGCAAGCCGAGGAAGATCGAGAACGCGCTCAAGTCCGGCGACACCGTGCTCGTCCAGGTCACCAAGGACCCGGTGGGCCACAAGGGCGCCCGCCTGACCAGCCAGGTCTCCCTGCCCGGCCGCTACCTCGTGTACGTGCCCGGAGGCTCCATGACCGGCATCTCCCGCAAGCTGCCGGACGTGGAGCGTTCGCGTCTGAAAAAGATCCTCAAGGACCACCTGCCGCAGGACGCCGGCGTGATCGTGCGCACCGCGGCCGAGGGCACCTCCGAGCAGGAGCTGCAGAACGACATCAACCGTCTGCGCGCCCAGTGGGAGGGCATCCAGGAGAAGGCGTCCGGCACCAAGGTGCTCGCCCCCGAGCTGCTCTACGCCGAGCCGGACCTGACCATCAAGACGGTCCGCGACGTCTTCAACGAGGACTTCTCCGCCATGCTGGTCCAGGGTGAGGCCACGTGGGACAACATCGAGGCCTACGTGACCTACGTGGCCCCGCACCTGCTGGACCGGCTGCACCACTGGGTGCCGGAGGACCACGACGGCGAGGACCTGTACGCCACCCACCGCGTGGACGAGCAGCTCCACAAGGCGCTCGAGCGCAAGGTGTACCTGCCCTCCGGCGGCTCGCTCGTGATCGACCGCACCGAGGCCATGACCGTGGTGGACGTGAACACCGGCAAGTTCACGGGCTCCGGCGGCAACCTCGAGGAGACCGTCACCAAGAACAACCTCGAGGCCGCCGAGGAGATCGTCCGGCAGCTGCGCCTGCGGGACATCGGCGGCATCATCGTCATCGACTTCATCGACATGGTGCTCGAGGCCAACCGCGACCTCGTGCTGCGCCGTCTCGTGGAGTGCCTGGGCCGGGACCGCACGAAGCACCAGGTCGCCGAGGTGACCTCGCTCGGTCTGGTCCAGATGACGCGCAAGCGCATGGGGACCGGGCTCGTGGAGGTGTTCTCGGAGACCTGCGAGCACTGTGGCGGCCGCGGCATCCTCATCCAGGACACCCCCGTCGAGCGGGGCCGCTCCGGCGGTGAGCAGCGCGGCGAGGCGGAGGGCCGCCGTCGTCGCCGGCGTCGGGGCGACGGCGAGGGCGAGCACGCCCACGCCGCCGCGGCCACGACGACGGGCGCCGAGCCCACCGACTCCGAGGACGAGCGGCAGCGCCGTGAGCGGGCCGAGGCCGCCCGTGTCGCCCTGCACTCGATCGCGAAGGCCTCCGGCAAGGTGGCCGAGGACGAGACCCCCGCCCAGGAGTCCGCCCCCGCCGAGCAGGCGGCGGACGTCGCCGAGGACCAGGCGGCCGAGGCCGTCGAGGCCGCGTCGGCCGGGCCCGCGGAGACCGGGCAGCCGGCCGGGGCGGACGAGGAGGAGACGCCGCGTCGCCGGCGCCGTCGGGGCCGCCGCCGCAGCCGGGGCCGCGCCGAGGAGTCGGGGGACACCGGCGCCGAGGATGCGGGCTCCGAGGATGCCGCGCGGTCGCACGACGACGAGCTCGCCGCGTCCGCCGATCAGCCCCGTCAGACTGAGGAGGAGGCCGCCTCCAAGGCCCCTGGGGCCCCTGAGCACCAGGACCCGGTCGTGCAGGCCGAGGAGGCCGCCGTCGCGGAGGCGGAGGCCGACGCCGAGGCCGAGTCCCCGGAAGACGCGGCTGAGCAGGGCGACCGTCCCCGCCGGTCCCGGCGTCGCCGGGGTGGCCGCGGGCGGTCTCGCCGAGGCGGCGAGGCGGCCTCGACCGAGGCCGACGCCGACGCCGAGGACCACGGTGCGGAGCGCGCGACGCCGTCGCGGCACGACGCCGCGGACGCCGAGTCCTCGGCGGCCGCGCCCGCGGAGGACGCATCGGAGCCGGTGCCCGCGGAGGACGCCCCGGCGCCCGTGCCCGCCGAGGATGCCCCGGCGCCCCGGCGCCGCCGGTCCCGCCGGGCCTCGAGCGACGGTGTCGTCCGTCCGGGCGCCGGTACGGACGCGTCCACTGCGCGGGCGGCCGACCGCACGGACGCGGCTCCGGTGGAGGCCACCGAGCCCTCGCCCGAGGAGTCCACGGACGCCACCGAGGTCCACGCGCAGCCCGCCGCCCCGGCCGCCGTCGAGGAGGCCGTGATGGTGGAGCCTGCGGCGACCGAGCCGACGGCGGAGCCCACGGCGGACGCGGAGCAGGCGTCCGCCGCGGACGCCCCGACCGAGGCCCAGGCGGCCCCGGCGCCCGGATCGCCGCGCCGGCGCTCGCGTCGTGCCGTGTCGTCCGACGGCGTCCACGTCCAGGTCCAGGCCGCGCCCGGCGGCGCCCAGGGCGGCCGCTTCACGGCGGCCGTGGCCGAGGCGTCCACCCCCGCCGAGCCGCAGGGTGCCGCCCCGGTGATGCTCGGCGTCGGCGTGAAGGCCGCCGACTTGGCCCGTCGCGGCCGCTGACCGTCGTCGGTGCCGCCGCCCCGGGCCTGCCCCGGGCGGCGGCGACGCGCCGACACGCCTCTGTTTGGTCCGGATGCCCGGCAGCGAGTATGCTGGACCATCGGTGTTCACCGCCCGCACGCTCCCGCATGTCCCGGTGAGGGACCGCCGGACCCGGACGCAGCCGCGGTCGAGGTGCGGGCGAGCAGAACCCGATCTGATCCATTGAAACGTCGAGAGAAGTGAGTCCCAAGTGGTGTACGCGATTGTCCGCGCTGGCGGCCGCCAGGAGAAGGTTTCCGTCGGAGACCTCGTTACCCTTGACCGCGTTCCCGCTGAGACCGGTGGCTCCGTCGAGCTGCCCGCTCTGATGCTGGTGGACGGGGACGAGGTCAAGGCTGGCGCCGATGCCGCCGGTGTGAAGGTGACCGCCGAGGTCGTCTCCCACTCCCGTGGCAAGAAGGTCGTCATCATGAAGTACAAGAACAAGACCGGCTACAAGAAGCGCCAGGGCCACCGCTCTGAGCTGTCCACGGTCAAGATCACCGGGATCGCCTGAGCCGTCACCGGCACCGGCGAAACCGAGCATCCGAGAGGTTAGGCAACAGCAATGGCACATAAGAAGGCCGGCAGTTCCTCGAAGAACGGCCGCGATTCGAACCCGCAGTACCTCGGCGTCAAGCGCTACGGCGGCGAGGACGTCAACGCCGGCGAGATCATCGTCCGCCAGCGTGGCACCAAGTTCCACCCGGGCCGCAACGTCGGCCGGGGCAAGGACGACACCCTCTTCGCGCTGTCCGCGGGCTCCGTGGCCTTTGGCCAGCGCCGCGGCCGCAAGGTCGTGGACATCGTCCCCGCCGCGGAGTGATCTGACACTCGTGCGGTCTGCGTGCGGACCCTCGCCCGGCGAGGACACCCGCACCCCCTGACGCCCCGGCGGGGGCGGGCCCGGCATCCACCGGCCCCGCCCCCGCCGTCGGCGTCTCCGGCCCCTGGGCCGTCTGAGTCCGATCCCTCCAGCCCCTAGGAGCACTCCCATGGCAGCCTTCGTGGACCGCGTGGTCCTCCACCTCACCGCCGGCAACGGCGGGCACGGGTGCGTCTCCGTGCATCGCGAGAAGTTCAAGCCCCTGGGTGGCCCCGACGGCGGCGACGGGGGCGACGGCGGCGACATCACCCTCGTGGTGGACTCGCAGACCACCACGCTGCTGGACTACCACCACGCCCCGCACCGGTCCGCTGAGAACGGCCAGCCGGGCATGGGCGACCACCGCGAGGGCAAGAACGGCCAGTCGCTCGTGCTGCCCGTGCCGGACGGCACGGTGGTCAAGGATGAGCAGGGCAACATCGTGGCCGATCTCGTGGGGGAGGGCGCGACCTACGTCGCCGCCGCCGGCGGTCAGGGCGGCCTCGGCAACGCGGCTCTGGCCTCCGTGAAGCGCAAGGCGCCCGGCTTCGCGCTGCTCGGCCTGCCGGGGGAGAGCCGGGACCTGACGCTCGAGATCAAGACCGTGGCGGACGTCGCGCTCGTGGGCTTCCCCTCGGCCGGCAAGTCCTCCCTCATCGCTGCCCTGTCTGCGGCCCGTCCCAAGATCGCGGACTACCCGTTCACCACGCTCGTGCCCAACCTCGGGGTCGTGCAGGCCGGCGACGTGCGCTTCACCGTGGCCGACGTCCCGGGCCTGATCCCCGGTGCCTCGGAGGGCCGCGGCCTCGGCCTGGAGTTCCTGCGCCACGTCGAGCGCTGCGCCGCGCTCGTGCACGTCCTCGACTGCGGCAGCCTCGAGTCCGACCGCGACCCGATCGCCGACTTCGAGGCCATCGAGGCCGAGCTCGAGGCCTACGCGGTGGAGCCCGTCTTCTCCCAGGGCGGGGAGGGCGTCGTACCGCTGAACGAGCGGCCCCGCCTCATCGCCCTGAACAAGACCGACCTGCCCGACGGCGCCGCGATGGCGGACATGGTCCGCGACGAGCTCGAGGGCCGTGGCCTGCGGGTCTTCGACATCTCCGCGCTGGCCCGCGAGGGCCTGGACGCCCTCAAGTACGCCATGGCCGAGCTCGTGGCGGAGGCCCGTTCCCGGGTGGTCGAGCCCGCGCCGGCCGCGCCCGTCGAGGTGCCGCGCCGGCATCGCCGCCGTGGCGAGCGGGCCGAATTCACGATCCGCCGCGAGGAACGCAACCTCGAGCCGCTGTTCCGCGTGCGCGGCGAGAAGCCCGAGCGGTGGGTCGCCCAGACGGACTTCCAGAACGACGAGGCGATCGGCTACCTTGCGGACCGGCTCCAGCGGGCCGGCGTCGAGGACGGCCTGTTCAAGGCCGGTGCGAAGCCGGGCGACGCCGTCGTGATCGGCGACGACGTCACGGGCGTCGTCTTCGACTGGGAGCCCACGCTGTCCGCGGGAGCCGAGCTGCTCGCCGGGCCCCGTGGCACCGACCTGCGGCTCGACGAGCGCACCCGCGCGACCCGCGCGGAGAAGCGCGCCGAGCAGGATGCCCGCCGGGCCGCCCGTGCGGCGACCCGGGCCGAGATGGAGGCCGAGCGACGCTCCGGCCTGTGGACCGACACCGACGATCGAGAGGGATGATCCATGTCCGTGCGGCGCACCGTCGTCACCCGCTATCCGACCCCCGCCACGCGCGGCTCTGAGGACCCGCAGGCCAACCCCGTGACCTCGCGGGAGACGATGCAGGCCGCACGCCGAGTGGTCGTGAAGATCGGCTCGTCCTCGTTGACCACCCCGGACGGCCTGGACGTGGCGGCCATCGACCGGTTCGTGGACGTCCTCGCCGCCGAGCGGCAGAAGGGCACCCAGGTGGTGCTCGTGTCCTCCGGTGCCGTCGCGGCCGGCTTCCCCCACCTCGGGCTGGGCCGACGCCCCAAGGACACCGCCACCCAGCAGGCCTCGGCGGCGGTCGGCCAGAGCAAGCTCATGGCGCACTACACCACGAGCTTCGGCCGGCACGACACCGAGGTGGCCCAGGTGCTGCTGACCGCCGAGGAGCTCATGCGGCGCACCCAGTACACGAACGCGCACCGGGCCCTGTCGCGGCTGCTCACGCTCGACGTGATGCCGATCGTGAACGAGAACGACGCCGTGGCCACGCGCGAGATCCGCTTCGGCGACAACGACCGCCTCGCGGCCCTCACCGCCAACCTCTGCAAGGCGGACCTGCTGGTCCTGCTCTCGGACGTGGACGCCCTCTACACGGGCCACCCCTCGAACCCGGACGCGCGGCGCATCCCGGAGGTCACCTCGGACGACGATCTGGCCGGCGTCGACGTGCGTGTGCCCGGTTCCGCGGGCGTGGGCACGGGCGGCATGGTGACCAAGGTGGACGCGGCCGGCATCGCGGCCACCACCGGCATCCCGACCCTGCTCACCTCGGCCGCGAACGCGGGCGCCGCGTTCGCGGGGGAGGACGTGGGCACGTGGTTCTCCGCCACCGGCCGCCGCCGGTCCGCGCGCGCGGCGTGGCTCGGCCTCACGGCGGAGGTCCGGGGCCGGCTCGTCATCGACGACGGCGCGGTGGCCGGGGCGATCGACCGCGGCCGCTCCCTGCTGGCCGCGGGCATCACCGGCTGCACGGGCGACTTCACGCCGGGCGACGTCGTCGAGATCGTGGACGCGCACGGCCGGGTGCGGGCGCGCGGCCTCGTGCAGTACTCCTCGTCGCAGCTGCCCGCCATGCTCGGGCGGACGACCGCCGACCTCCGCGAGGACCTGGGCGCGGGCTACGACGGCGTCGTCGTGCACGCCGACGACTGGGTGCGCCTGGCTCCGCCGCAGCGCTGACCGGCACGGGCTCCGGCCGCGGCGACGGACCGGGGCCTCGTGCCTCGTCCGGGGCGCTCGATAGGCTGGGGGCATGCAGACCACCGAGAGCACCGCACCCCAGGATCAGTCCGGCCGCCAGGACGCCGAGGCGCCGACGCCCGAGGTCGAGGAGGCCGTCCGCCAACGGGCCGAGTGGGCGCGTCAGGCCGTGCCCGAGCTGGCCACCGCCGGCCGCGTCCGCAAGGACGCCGTCCTGCGCCACATGGCCGAGGCCCTGCGCGCCAACGCGGCCGCGATCATCACGGCCAACCGCGAGGACCGCAGCCGCGGCCGCGAGGCCGGCACCTCGGCGGCCATGCTGGACCGCCTCAAGCTGGACGAGGCGCGCGTCGAGGCGCTGGCCCTCGCCCTGGAGACCCTGGCCGGCCTGCCGGACCCCGTGGGCACCGTGGTCCGCGGCGGTCCGCTGCCCAACGGTGTGCGGATGAGCCAGGTGCGGGTGCCCCTGGGCGTCGTGGGCGCCGTGTACGAGGCCCGTCCGAACGTCACGGTGGACATCGCCGGCATCGCCCTGAAGTCGGGCAACGGCGTGATCCTGCGCGGCGGCTCGGCCGCGGAGTCCACCAACGCGGTCCTGATCCAGGTGCTCCGCGAGGCGCTCGTGGACCAGGGCTTCGACCCCAACATCATCCAGGGCATCGACGATCTCGGACGTCCCGGCGTCGCCGCGCTGATGGCCGCCCGTGGCGCCGTGGACGTCCTCGTCCCGCGCGGCGGCCGTGAGCTGATCCAGCGCGTGGTCCGTGAGGCCCGGGTGCCCGTGATCGAGACGGGTGAGGGCAACGTGCATCTGTATGTGGAGGCCTCCGCACCCAAGCAGATGGCGGTGGACATCGCGCTGAACTCGAAGACCCACCGCACCTCCGTGTGCAATGCGGCCGAGACCCTGCTGCTCCACCGGGACGCGGAGGAGGCGGGCCGCGAAGTGCTGCGCGCCCTCACCCGTGCCGGCGTGCTGCTGCACGTGGACGAGGCCGCGCGGGCCTGGCTGCCCACGCTCGCCGACCGCGGCGACCACGCCCGGGACGCCGTGGACGC
Source organism: Micrococcus sp. Mcc89 (assembly GCF_024519795.1). Lineage (NCBI taxonomy): Bacteria > Bacillati > Actinomycetota > Actinomycetes > Micrococcales > Micrococcaceae > Micrococcus > Micrococcus sp. Mcc89. Next base: position 16,372 of record NZ_JALJRI010000012.1, read on the forward strand.
CACGGAGGAGGACTGGGGCACCGAGTACCTGGACATGGAGATGGCCGTGCGCGTCGTGGACTCCCTCGACCAGGCGATCGAGCACATCGGCCGGTGGTCCACGGGCCACACCGAGGCCATCGTCACGAACGACCTGGCCGCGGCCGAGCGGTTCATCACCGAGGTGGACGCCGCGGCCGTCATCGTGAACGCGTCCACGCGCTTCACCGACGGCGGCGAGCTCGGCCTCGGCGCCGAAGTGGGCATCTCCACCCAGAAGATGCACGCCCGCGGGCCCATGGGCCTGGAGGAGCTCACGACCACCAAGTGGATCCTGCGCGGCGACGGGCAGATCCGCCGCTGAGCCGGGCTACGATGGACACCAGGACCCCTTCGGCCCGGCCCCGGCCCGGCCGTCTGACCCGCTGCACCGAGGAGCATCCATGCTGAACACCTCCCTGATCCTGGCCGCCGCCGAGGAGGGCCACCACGTCGTCAACGAGCTGCCGATGGACCCCATCTGGTACGGCCTGCTCGTCTTCGCGCTGCTGATGGCCGCCCTGGCCGCCACCATGTCCATGCGCTCCCGCGCGCTGCGCCTGCCCGAGCCCACCACCGCGGTCCAGCACCACGGCACCGGCCGCGGCTCGCACACCTCCGGTCACTGACGTCTCATCGGCCCGCCGCGTCGTCGCCTCCGCCGGGGGCGACGCGGCGGGCCGTCCGTTCGTCTCCTGAGCGCATGACCGTCGCCTCCCGCACCCCCGTGCCCGCGCCCACCGCCGGGGGCGCGCGCCGTCGTCGCCTCGGCATCATGGGCGGCACCTTCGACCCGATCCACCACGGGCACCTCGTGGCCGCCTCCGAGGTGGCCGCCGAGTTCGAGCTGGACGAGGTCGTCTTCGTCCCCACGGGCCAGCCGTGGCAGAAGTCGGACCGGCAGGTCTCCCCGGCCGAGGACCGCTACCTCATGACCGTGGTGGCCACCGCCTCCAACCCCCGGTTCACCGTCTCCCGCGTGGACATCGACCGCCCCGGCGTGACCTACACCGTGGACACGCTGCGGGACCTGCGCCGCCTGCACCCGGACGCCGAGCTGTTCTTCATCACCGGCGCGGACGCGATGGGCCAGATCCTCACGTGGAAGGACGTGGACGAGCTCTGGGGCCTGGCGCACTTCGTCGGTGTCACCCGTCCCGGCCACGACCTCTCGGACATGGGCCTGGGCGATGACGTGTCCCTGATGGAGATCCCCGCCATGGCGATCTCCTCCACGGACTGCCGGGAGCGCGTCCGCCGGGGCCGACCCGTCTGGTATCTCGTCCCGGACGGCGTCGTCCAATACATCGCCAAGCACCACCTCTACGTCTCGGAAGAGGAGACCTCGTGACCGTTCCCCAGACCACCCTGGACGCCCTCACCACCGCCGCGGCCGCCGCCGCGGACAAGCTCGGCACGCACATCGTCGCGTTCGACGTCGCCGAGCGGCTCGGCCTGACCGACGCCTTCCTGATCGCCTCCGGCGCCTCGGAGCGTCAGGTCAACGCGATCGTCGACGGCGTCGAGGAGGCGCTGCTGAAGGACGAGCAGCTCAAGCCGCTGCGTCGCGAGGGCCGGTCCGACGGCCACTGGGTGCTGCTCGACTACGGGCACTTCGTGGTGCACGTCCAGCATCGCGAGGACCGCGAGTTCTACGCGCTGGACCGCCTGTGGAAGGACACCCCGGCGATCGACCTCGGCCTGCCGGAGGAGAGCACCCGACCGGACGCGGCCGCCCAGGACGACGGCGCCTCCGCCTCGCACGCCTCCTGAGCGGGGCCGGGAGATGCGCCTGATCCTGCTGCGTCACGGTGAGACCGACTGGAACGCCCTGGACCGGTATCAGGGGCACACGGACATCGAGCTGAACGCCGAGGGGGAGCGCCAGGCCCGCCGCGCCGCCGGCGGGCCCGTGGGTGACCTGATCGAGGACGCGGAGGAGCTCGTGGCCGTGTGCTCCCCGTTGTCCCGGGCACGGCGCACGGCCGAGATCGTCCTCCAGGCCCACGTCGGCGCGGCGGCCGTGGCCCTCGACCCGGAGCTGATGGAGCTGGCCGGGGGAGAGTGGGAGGGCCTGGAGCTCAGTGCCATCGCGGAACGCTGGCCGGACGAGCACCGCCTCTGGCGGGCCGAGCCGGCGCTCGACGCCGGCCCCGTCGGCGGGGAGACCCTGCGCGGGGGCGGCGGGCGGGCCCTGCGCGCGCTGCGCGGCCACGTGCCCCCGCACTGGGCGGACACCCCGCGCGACGGGGGCGCCCAGACCCTGCTCGCCGTGGCCCACGGTGCGCTGATCCGCGCGGCCACGGGGCTGCTCCTCCGTCACGAGGGCGAGGCCTTCGCGGCGATGGAGCGGATCGGCAACGCCCGTGCCGCCGTGCTGCAGGGCGCGTTCGCCCCCGACACCGGGGCCGAGGGCTGGGGCGACTGGACCCTCGAGGGCTACGGCATTTGAGGGCACCCCGGCCCGGACGCCGATTTGGCGCCCGCGCAGGGACCGTGTACGCTGGTCGAGTTGCCAGCGAGGCGAACGGGCCGGAAACGGCGCGTGAAGATCGCGGGTGGCGCCCACATCTGGGGGTATGGCGCAGTTGGTAGCGCGTCTGCATGGCATGCAGAAGGTCAGGGG